>NZ_JBPXRQ010000009.1:0-182535 GCF_051842895.1 Cytobacillus sp. Hm23 | reverse complement strand
ATACAACTACTCTAACGGATTTTTAGAGGGTATAAACAATTTAACAAAAGTCATGAAAAGAAATGCTTTTGGATTTAGAAGTTTCAAGCGTTTTAGAGCTAAAATCTTATTAGCTCATAGGTATAAAAAAGTGGGTGTTCATGTTGGATAGGGCGAAGAGAACTTGCTTCACCCCAACATTTGACGTTGAACCTTTTTTTAAGATACAAGCACATATACATATAGCGTTCGTGGCATCTTTTCGAGTTTTACAATTATTTAGCTCTCATAAAGCTCTTCAAGTTTATTTAAAGGGACTTTTTTTAGTCTACGCCTTCTCAATTTGGTGATCAGGGTGTCTGCGTCTTTTTTATTTGTTTTGCTATGTTCCCTATTACTGGTCATTTTCAATTTGTCATCCTAACGAGTCCTCATTTAGTTCGAATGTCTTTCTTTCTATACCTGGATTAGATAGCTAGTTAGCTAACTCTAGCGTCAGGAGGCACTCCACATGAAGGGGTGTGGTGCCTTCATGTGGGATAGAGCGCTTTATGATGGTCATTTTGTAAATCCTTTGTTGTAAACAAAGTTGCTTTCAACCTAAAAAGATAGGTATTCAACTACAGTGCTTATTTAGTTAATAACAACAAAGCTTACGAAAAGGAACATTTAAAAACATTGAAATGATATGATTCTTTGTGCATCAATGCCAAAATAGACCCACCTTACTCCAGTCCATCTATACCCTGAAACTGATTTTCTTCCAATAAATGTAGGGTAAAACCAAAATGATCTTCTACCTCGAAGCCAAATATACGTGTAGCGATATAAACATCTAACAAGTGCTCGTGGGTCAATAGCTTGTAAGTCAGTTTGATGTTGTTGAGGTACAAAAGAAGGTGGTGGAGCAGAAGGAGCTTGATGGAGAGCTTGAGTGCCATGAAATGGCGTCGATCCAGGGAAGGGTAACATACTTCCTCCTGGATGAATATGGGGATGGGGACGTGGTGGTGGGAATCTGAAAAAATGCATGATAAAAAATCTCCTTTCAACTAGTTAGAATTAAAACAATATATGTATTACATTTTGGATTTGTGCCTACAGTATTAGAAAAAATAATCAATTACTCATCCTCTTTTCTCCCTCTTTTTTACTTGAGTTATTTCTAAATAATCCCAAATAAAAATATAACAAAAGATACTAAAAAACTATAACAGGTAAAATAATTAATAGATATTATAAAAAGGAATTTTATTGTATTATTCTGAAAAAATGATAATTGTATCTATATGTTCGTAATAAGGCGAGGTATATAAATGATGAGTAAATTTTATATTATGCAAGTATACTAGATAATGATTTTGTTTTATAATGAGCAGGAAAATTAAAACTAATACAGAATATGATTATTTAATAATACAGTTTTAGCGGATAGAAGTTATACTCATTTTAAGAATGTTAGTAAATATTTGATATATTTTTCAAACGTTCATTTTTTTGGTAAAATTAATTTCATACAATACTTAATAAGTACAAAAGGTGAAATTATGGAAAAAAATAAATTAAAGAAAGTAATTGAGGCAGCAAAACTATATTACTTATTAGATTATAATCAAAGCGATATTGCAAAAAAGCTTGGTGTATCAAGACCAACGGTATCTAGGCTTTTGCAACAAGCAAAAAATGAAGGGATCGTTCAAATAAAAATCAATGACCCTACAGAGGATGTTGAATCTTTATCTGAAGAACTTGAACAAAAGTTCAAATTAAAAAAAGCGGTTGTAACATCTATTCCTCATTATGAAAAAAGCGTCATCCATAACAGTCTAGGTGAACAAGCTGCAATTTATTTACATGAAACAGTAAAAGATGGTGATATTATAGGCCTCACATGGGGTAGAACCTTATATAATATTGCTAACAAGTTAAATCAACAAAACTTAAAAGATGTGCAAGTTGTTCAGCTGAAAGGGGCAGTTGGTCACTCAGAGACAAATACTTACGCAGATGAAATTCTTCATTTATTTGGCAAAGCCTTTAACACTACCCCTCATTATTTACCAGTTCCAGCGATCGTTGATCATGTGGTTGTTAAACAAGCAATGGTGGCAGACCGTCACATCCACCGAATTTTGGAGCTTGGTAAAAATGCTAATATAGCTTTATTTACTGTAGGTCCCATTCGATCGGAATCTTTGTTATTCAGGTTAGGCTATTTTACTGAAGAGGATTTAGACATGATTTTCTCCAATGCTGTAGGAGATATTTGCTCTCGGTTCTTTACAAAAGATGGGGAAATATGTAATGAAAGCTTGAATGCTAGAACTCTAGGTATTGAATTAGACGATTTAAGAAATAAAGAACAGTCCATTCTCGTTGCAGGTGGAGCTGATCGACTAGAAGGAATTTATGGTGCGTTAATGGGAGAATACGCCAATGTGTTAATTACAGATCAAATTACCGCTAAATCTTTGCTGGAAAAGCTATAAATAAACATCGAATATGGTAAGTTATTCAAATGACACTTGTGCGTTATTTAGCAGAATGTGAATATGATATATCGCAAAAGACTATGAAATGTAAAGAGTCACTCGTTTTGGCATATGGACGAGTGACTCTTTTTTTATTGATTGTTATAACATTGTCAAATAATTGACATAACGTTTGTTCAATATTGTGTTTACATTTGTTCAATACCTTGATATAGTAATATCGAAAATTAAATTTTGTTCAATTTATTTTAGAGCATGTAGCTATTACAATATGATTCTCTTTTAATGTAAACCTGTTTTTTTAGAAATGAAAACGGTTTATGTTAATAGAACAAGATTTGTTTTTATCTCGTATTCTTAAATGTTTATGAACAAATGTTCACAATTGATTCAGTGTTTAACAAGTAATTATAAATCCACTATAGTGATTAAAAAATAATTATTTAAGAATACTAAGCATCGTAAGCATCAAGAAAACTGTCTTAGGGGTGTTCTTCATGAATTTTTTATGGGGTATCATTGGTGTCCTTGTAGTATTAGGAATCGCATTCTTGTTTTCAAGTAGTAAAAAATCAATTAAGATCCAAACTGTCTTAATTGGTTTGTTTATCCAGTTAACATTTGCCTTTATAGTACTAAAATGGGAAGCTGGAAAAAGAGGTTTGCAAGCATTTTCTGAAGGCGTTCAAGCAATTATTAATTATGCGAACGAAGGTGTCAACTTCTTGTTTGGTGGAATTTTTGCCGCAGAAGAAATTACTTTTGTCTTTGCCTTTAACGTTTTAACAATTGTAATCTTTTTCTCTTCTTTAATATCGGTGCTTTATTATCTAGGTATTATGCAACTCGTGATAAAATTTATTGGTGGGGGACTTTCGAAACTATTAGGAACAAGTAAAGCTGAATCACTCTCAGCAGCTGCCAATATTTTCGTTGGACAAACAGAGGCTCCGCTAGTTGTTAGACCGTTTTTAGCGAAGATGACTCAGTCAGAGTTATTTGCGGTAATGACCGGAGGTCTTGCTTCAGTTGCCGGATCAGTTTTAGTCGGATATTCATTATTAGGTGTTCCGCTAGAGTATTTGCTTGCTGCAAGTTTCATGGCTGCTCCAGCAGGTCTGATTATAGCAAAAATTATGATGCCAGAAACAGAAAAATCTGAGACGACTGATGATATTAAAATGGAGAAAGATGTAGAATCCACTAATGTCGTCGATGCAGCAGCACGAGGAGCAAGTGTTGGTCTTCAGCTTGCGTTAAATATTGGTGCAATGCTACTTGCATTTATTGCATTAATTGCGTTACTGAATGGTTTATTAGGTTGGGTAGGAAGTGGACTAGGCTTTGAAGGTTTGACGATTGAAACAATTTTAGGGTATTTATTTGCACCAATCGCTTTCGCAATAGGTGTACCGTGGGCCGAAGCTGTAACTGCTGGAGGATTTATCGGTCAAAAGTTAGTGTTAAATGAATTTGTGGCATATGCTTCTTTCGCTCCACAAATTGAAGACCTAACTCCGAAAACAGTTGCTGTTATAAGTTTTGCACTCTGTGGATTCGCAAATATATCATCACTAGGTATTCTCTTAGGTGGGCTCGGAAATTTAGCGCCAAATCGTCGTGGTGATATCGCAAGAATGGGATTAAAGGCAGTGTTAGCTGGAATGCTTGCGTCATTGCTTAGTGCCGCTATCGCTGGAATGTTATTATAGATTAGAAAATACAAATAGTTAGAGGGCTTAGTACTTTAATAAATGGAGGAAAATATTGTGAATAATAATTTAGCAAAAATGATTGATCATACTTTATTAAAACCTGAAACGCGTCGAGAGGATATCGAGAAATTAGTAAATGAAGCGAAGGAATATAAATTTGCTTCAGTATGTGTAAATCCAACTTGGGTAAAGCTATCAGCTGAAATGTTAAATGAAACACCAGAAGTAAAAGTATGTACAGTTATTGGATTCCCATTAGGTGCAACTACTCCTGAAGTGAAGGCGTTTGAAACGAACAATGCGATTGGAAATGGAGCAACAGAAGTTGATATGGTTATCAATATTGGTGCATTAAAAAGTGGGAACGATGAACTAGTTGAAAAAGATATTAAAGCAGTTGTTGAAGCAGCAAAAGGGAAAGCATTGACAAAAGTTATTATTGAGACATGCTTATTAACTGAAGAAGAGAAAGTCCGTGCTTGTGAATTATCAGTTCGTGCAGGAGCAGATTTTGTGAAAACTTCAACAGGCTTTTCAACAGGAGGCGCAACTGTCGAGGATATCGCACTAATGCGTAAAACAGTTGGACCTAATATCGGTGTGAAAGCATCTGGTGGTGTTCGAAACTTACAAGATGCTGACGCAATGACAGAAGCTGGTGCTACTCGTATCGGAACGAGTTCTGGCGTAAAACTAGTAAAAGGCGAAGAATCAACGACTTCATATTAAGTCTCATTTCTTTAGTGTTTGTTCAAAATATTTGAAAAGAAGGGTTAACAATGAAAGAACTAGTCTTAAGTTTATTAGCTGGTATGATAATCGGCATTGTATTTAAAGCATTAAAACTTCCATTACCAGCTCCACCTGTTTTAGCAGGCGTGTTAGGCGTATTCGGTGTGTATCTTGGGGGAATTGTAGCAAACTGGTTATTCGGTATGTTTTTCCAAAGCTAAATCATATTTAGAAGGTTTATTTCTTATCTATAATGTTTAAAAAGAGTGCAAATGAAAAAGTAAGTCCTACTAAGAATTGCATCTTTCAATGGCAAATACGGATTATACAATTGTGACCATGCTGATCATGTTGCATGACTTTTTGAACAAACTCCAAAAAAGGGTTGAAGGGATGAGTCAGATGAACAAAGAAACTCTCATTCAAGAGGCGAAAAAGGCGAGAGAGCGCGCGTATGCGCCTTACTCAAAATTTAAGGTTGGCGCTGCTTTATTAACAAAGGATGACCAAGTCTATCATGGGTGTAACATAGAAAATGCTGCATACAGCATGTGTAATTGTGCTGAAAGAACAGCCCTTTTTAAGGCTTATTCTGATGGTAATAAAGAGTACAAAGCGTTAGTTGTAGTCGCTGATACTGAACGACCTGTTCCACCTTGTGGTGCTTGTCGACAAGTCATATCAGAATTGTGTAACCCAGATATGGAAGTTGTATTAACCAATCTAAATGGTGATGTTCAAGAAACCACTGTACAGGATTTATTGCCAGGTGGATTCTCACCAAAAGATTTAGAAAAACAATAATATGCAATAAAACTAATAGGCAGACCTAACAACAATAGGTCTGCTTTTTGCATGGAAACTGTTAGTTAAGAATTGAAGACTAGCTAACAATGGCAATGTCTTCTTTCGGCATAGATTGTTGTTTTACGTACAAAGAATAAGTAAGCACAACTGATCATATTGTCCATTTTTAGCGAAAATTGCAACAAATTTTACGAAAAGAACCTTGATGAATAATTAATTTTACTATCGGTAAAAATGGTTGAAAACTTTTCTCCATGTTTTGAAACTAATTGCCTTAACGATACGTATAAAAGATAACAGGAATAAACTTGTTTACAAAATGTAACAATGCTAATATAAGGGGAAAATAACCTTAATATTCGAATTTTTTATGTGCAGTGTTACATTTTGAACTCTATAGTTAGGAGAAGAGTGAACATGAAAAAATTGATCCTTCATACTATAAGAATAGCTATTTCATTTAGTATAAGTGTTGTTAGTGCGGTTGTGCTTTTCTTTGTGACTGATTATATATGGTGGGCAGCTATTTTAGGTGGGGGTGCCACTTACTTTCTCGTTTCGGCAATATTTCGTAAAAAATTTTTACCGGCTAGTAAGGACGTTGTAAAAGAAGAAAGGGCGTATGTTAAGAAAAACATTCGTGAGATAAAGCCTAAAATTAAAGAAATTGGAAGCTATCGATACAAAGTACGCTCTATTAGAGTATATCAAACAGTAAGTAAGGTTCATAAAATTCTTAAGCAGATTTTAGAGATAGCTGAAAGAGAGCCACAGCGATATAGAAACGTTCAATCTGTTTTTACGACATATGTGGACTCAACATTACTTATTGTAAAAAAATATTCTGAGTTAGCTTCACAACCAGTTAAAAACAAGGAATTGTATATATCGATGAGAGAAGTTGAGGAAACACTTGAAGAGTTAGCAGCATCCATAGAAAAAGAACTCCTACAAATCCTTTCAGAGGACATTACAGACCTTGATATAGAATGTAAACTAGTAAGGCAGTCTTTACAGGAAACCGGTTATTCATTTGAAGCGCGTACGAAAGAACAGACTGCTTCAGCAAAAAACAACATTATTAAATAAGCGATATTGCTTGGCGCTACTCGATATAGTAGAAGAAAGGGGAAAAACAGAATGAATGAAAAAGAATTAAACCTTCAAATGAATCGATTAGATACAGCTAATATTGATACATTACTAGAAAATCCATTTGGTGACCCACAGCGTTCATTATTGAATGAACAAAGTACTGAAACAGTAGAACCAACAAAGCTTATTTTAACTTTGAAGCCCGAACATCAAGTAAAGGCCAAATCACTAGCTGAGCAAATAGACCCTACTAACCAGCAAGCAATTGTTCAATACGGTGTAGCGGCTCAGGCAGAGTTATCTAAGTTTTCTCATGATATGTTAAATCATGTTCAAACGAAAGATGCAGGTCCAGTAGGCGAAGTAATAACAGAATTAATGAGTAGAATTAAAGAGGTAAATCCAGAAGACTTCGAAGTACAAAAACGTGGTTTCTTCTCTAGAATATTTGGCTCTTTTGCTCAATCAGTAAATAATATACTGTCGAAGTATCAGAAGATTGGACTTGAAATTGATAAAATAGGCGATAAACTTGAAAAGAACCGACAAATGCTATTTCGTGATATTATGATGCTTGATACTTTATACGAGAAAAATAAAGAGTATTTTGAAGCATTAAACATATATATTGCCGCAGCTGAAGTGAAGCTAGAAGACCTTCGTACGAATACAATCCCCATCTTGCAACAAAAAGCACAATCATCTGGTAATCAAATGGAGATTCAAGAAATAAATGATCTTATGCAATTTGTTGATCGATTAGAAAAGCGAACTCATGATTTAAAATTGAGCAGGCAAATTACAATTCAAACTGCACCACAAATTCGAATGATTCAAAATATGAATCAGACATTAGTTGAAAGAATTCAGTCTTCAATACTTACTGCGATTCCACTTTGGAAAAATCAAATTGTTATAGCGATTACTCTTTTCCGTCAAAAGAAAGCTGTTGAGGCACAAAAGCAAGTAACAAAAACAACGAACGAGTTACTATTAAAAAACTCTGATATGCTTAAAGCAAATACAATTGATGTTGCGAAGGAAAATGAAAAGGGAGTAGTAGATATTGAAACACTAAAGCAAACTCAAACGAATTTATTAACAACATTAGAAGAAACGTTAAAAATTCAGCAAGAAGGCAGAATGAAGCGCCAACAAATTGAAAAAGATATTACAACGATGGAACAGGATTTAAAAAACAAGTTATTATCGATGAAAAATGCATAATTTGATTGAAAGGTTCTATTTGTAAACGTTGTTGCTTTAGTTGCAGTATTTG
Source organism: Cytobacillus sp. Hm23 (assembly GCF_051842895.1). NCBI lineage: Bacteria > Bacillati > Bacillota > Bacilli > Caryophanales > Bacillaceae > Cytobacillus > Cytobacillus sp. Hm23. The sequence continues at coordinate 174,436 of NZ_JBPXRQ010000009.1, read as the reverse complement.
AACAGGCAATGTAAACATGAAAACTATAAAGGGTCAGCCTACAATAAAGTACAAGCTAGTCGTTGTACCTTATTGTGGGCTGTTTTGTTTTGACCTGCTTTTTTATTTTATTCTTACGATATGTACCATTGCAATTAAAACCATTATAGAAAAGCAAACAATTATGAAAACAGCATTTGTTTATTTTGACTATTGTCTCCTTAATTGTTGATTTACTTATTTAGGTATTAAAAGCGTTTGTAGGCAAGTGGATAGAATCACCATTGTTCTAATTTAGTTGGAATTTCAACAAAGTTTACCAAATGGACCCTTTTATTTAAGAACTTGTAAAATAAGCTGTAATTTGAATAAGTGAGGGGGAATATATATAAGTAAATAGGACAAGTAAAGGGACTGAATAACAATGAAAAAGGGGATAAGAATAACGCTGTTAGTTATTGTACTATTCGGTTGTATAGGTGGATACTATTATATTAAACTTAAGCCGGTAAATCATTTTGCAGAAAATAACATACCGCAAATAGCAACACCTGAAAAGATAGGCGAATTAAAAGTGCAAGACAGTTTTCAAAGTGAGGAAGAAGGAGAGAAACGAGAAGAAAATGCTGATATCACAAAAGGTAGGAAGGCTATTCACTTACAAAAAAAGAATCTAGAAAAGAAATACAAACAAGTTGATAGCTTTAATTTGTTACTTCTAGGCCTTGACGCACGTGAACAAGAAGCATCACGTACAGATGTAATTATGCTTGCAAATATCCATCCCGAACAAGAGAAGATAACGGTTTTATCTATTCCGCGCGATACATTGGTTCAAGTAGAGGGTGTAGGTGCCACTAAGATTAATCACGCTCATTTACTTGGAGAGCTTAAAGGCGGAAATGGATCTGGGACGGAAGCTACAATACAAACGGTAAGTAACTTATGTAAGTGCACAATTAATTATTATGTGAAAACAAATTTTGAAGGTTTTATAGATGTTGTGGATGCCGTGGGTGGTATTGAAATAGAGCTAAAGGAACCTATAACATTGACAGATAAAAATATTACACTTGATAATAATAATATTCTTTATCTTGATGGGGATCTAGCTTTGTCACTTGTTAGAGAACGTAAATCATTGTCTGAAGGAGATTTTGGGCGCCAGCAACATCAAGCACTCGTACTAAAATCATTAGTCAAGACAGCCCTCCAGCCAAAGAATATTCCAAAGGTACCCACCATTTATCGAAATGTTAAACAAGCAATAATTGATACAAACGTATCTGAAAGTGATATCTTTAGTATGGCTATGCTTTTTAAAGGTATTACAACAGAAGATATCTCCTATTTTCAATTACCAGGAAATGATGGATATGCGATGGACCCTTTAGTTAATTCGCGATTGTATTATTGGATACCTGATGTGAATGAGATGAATGAACTATTGAAACATTTCAATAAAGAATAATATATTAGTAGTAATGATATGAAAGTTGATAGGTGGTTTTGTATGACAATACTTAATAATGACTGGTCACAATTATTAGCAGGAGAATTTAACAAGTCGTATTATAAAAAACTACGTCAAACATTGAAACACGAATATAGTACAGAAACGATTTACCCTGATATGTATAGTATATTTAATGCTTTACATCATACGCCTTATCATAAAGTGAAAGTTGTCATTATTGGACAAGACCCCTATCATGGTCCAAATCAGGCACATGGCTTAAGCTTTTCGGTTCAACCTGGTATTCCTGTTCCACCCTCGCTAAAAAATATATATAAAGAATTACATAATGACATGGGGTGTACTATACCGAACCATGGATATTTATTAAAGTGGACAGAAGAAGGGGTATTGTTGTTAAATACTACATTAACTGTGAGGAAAGGACAGCCTAGCTCTCATCGAGGGCTTGGGTGGGAATTGTTCACAGACAAAGTAATTGAAGTATTAAATGAACGTGAAAAGCCGGTAATTTTTATCCTTTGGGGTAGACATGCTCAAGAAAAACAAAAACTAGTTTCAAATAGTTATCACTATATAATTAAGTCACCTCATCCAAGTCCTTTTTCTGCTAATCGTGGTTTTTTTGGCAGTAACCCCTTTTCAAAAGCCAATAGTTATTTAAAGCAAATTGGTAGCGAAGAAATTGATTGGCAAATCGACCCGCTAACTACTTAGGTAAAGGCTGTTTACGCATTGATTGTTGTTTTTCGTACTAAGGGGAAAAACACGCATACAATCTAGCGTTAGCGGCAATTTTTTTTACTATAACAATTTTGTGGCTTGGGTAAAATGTATCTAATTGTAAAAAGTTTAAAATAAATAAAATGAGTTTACGAAAACATCCTAGGTTTACTATCAAAGGTATATTTTGCTGAACCGTGTAGATGATAGTGATACAATAAAAACACAATATTATTAATGGGGAGCATAAAGGGTGAAATAATATGAGTGATCAAAGAATAAATTGTTTTAATTGTACCCATTTTTACACAACGTGGGATCCAAAATTCCCAAGAGGCTGCAAAGCTTTTAATTTTAAAACGGACATTATTCCATCCTTACGTGTATTCCAATCATCAGGGAAGTCGTGCATGAAATTTCAGGAGAAGAGAAAAAGAAGGTCTTGAAAGAAGGAGGGGCGTGGTGAAAGTATCCAAACATATCGTTATTTCTTTAATAGGAATGACGATAATAATTATAGTTGGAGGACTTGGGTTTGCCTTTCTTGAAGGGATAAGTTTTTTCGATGCTTTGTGGATGACAGCAATTACCGTACTGACGGTAGGTTACGGTGATATCATACCTCAAACAATAGGTGGGCGTATATTTGGCTTGCTCATTATACCTGTTGGAGTTGGACTAGTAGGGTATACACTAGCAGCAATGTCGGCTGCAATTATTGAAGGAAAGTTATCACAAAGTGTATGGAGGCGTCGTATGCATCAACAAATTGAAAATCTATCAAATCATATGATTATTTGCGGAATAGGTCGTGTAGGTGAACAAGTGCTGCAGAGATTTATTCAAGAAGGTGTTCAAGTTGTTGTTATTGAACGTGATAAAGAAAGAGTGGAACAAATAGAAGAGAATTTTCTATACATAGTAGGTGACGCAACTGAGGATCGGGTTTTATATAATGCAGGGATAGAAAGAGCAAAAGGGTTAGTAGCAACGCTACCTGATGATGCTTCAAATGTATTTGTGTCATTAACTGCAAAAGGATTAAACCCAAATATTCAAATTGTGGCTAGAGCAGAAAAAGTTGAATCTGAAGATAAGCTTCGCATTGCTGGAGCAAGCAAAGTTATTAATCCTTCCTCTCTAGGGGGGAGGAGGATGGCAATGTCAGTTGTAAAACCCATCAGTGTTGACTACATAGATACGATTCTCCAATTAGGTAAAGACGAATACGGGGTCGAAGAAATTATGATCCAACCTAGATCGAAAGTTGTCAATATCTCTTTACGAGATAATAACATTCGCAGTGTGTACGGTGTAACGATTGTAGCGATAAAAAGAAAACACAGGCTAATTAGTAACCCTCACCCGGATGAACTATTAAAAGAAGGCGACTTAACAATTGTGTTTGGTACAGAGGGTCAATTAGTGAAATTTGAAGAAGCTACAAAACCTAGTATATAATAATCAATTATCCTATACTTTTGAACTTTCTTAAAGGTTGTTTTCGCATTAATTGTTGCTTTTCGTACTAAGAGCCAAACACGTACATAATTAGTGTTCGTGGCATCTTTTCTTCTGTACAACAATGACTAACCAAGTAAAACCACTTTTTATTGGTACTAATTGAAAACAATAGCAACAAAGTTTACGAAAAGAGCCTTCTCAAAAAATATAAACTCAGGAGGTGGGGAGTTTGGAGGTACCAGTTCAAATGATACTTGATAAAATTGGTGAGGAGCTGTCAAAAGCAAACCAGTCAAATGACGAAGGCAGACTTCGTGAACATATTGCTAGTATCCACTCTTTGTGTGATGTCGTATTATCATCTAATTCTATAGAGGACAATCGTAAAAAAACGATTCCAGAAATACAACAAATGTCAATTAAACAACATAATAAAGTAAATGTAGATGAAGCAAATGGAGATTCATTACTAGATTTTTAAAATTGGGGGACTAACAAACATGAAAATATTGCTAATAATTGGAGCAATTAATGGTTTTTTAGCGGTAGCACTAGGAGCATTTGGTGCACACGGTTTAGAGGGCAAAATTCCAGCAAAGTATTTAGAGACATGGAAAACTGGCGTGACTTATCAAATGTTTCATACTACAGCAATCATGATTATCGCTTTGATTGCAAGCAAATTTCCAAATACACCTTCTCTGACATGGGCTGGTTGGTTTATGTTAATTGGAATTATTTTATTTTCTGGAAGCCTTTATATTCTAAGTGTTACTCAAGTAAAAGTGTTAGGAGCAATTACACCATTAGGAGGTGTGGCTTTCTTAATTGGATGGGTACTTCTCGGGTATGCAGTCATGAAACATATGTAAAAAAAGGGGGTTGTCTTTAGTCGAATTTCGACAAATAGACTCCCCTTTTCTATTGGTAAAGCACTTTTAAAAAGGCTTTTTTTGCATTGAATGTTGCTTTTCGTTCTAAGGTATAAGTACGTATATATCTAGCATTCGTGGCATCTTTTCTTCTGTACAAAGATGGCTAACATCTAAAATCACTTTTTATGGTAATAATTTGATAAAAATAGCAACAAAGTTTACGAAAAGAGCGTTTCATAAACTTTATTGCTTTTTTTTATGGCTATTTACTCCAACCGTTGTCTTAGTGAAACCTCTCGAGTCCATCAAGGTCACTTCACCATTCCATCCGAAGGCAAAATGCGCCTTCATCTGAAATGGTACGAATGCTTGTTAGGAGAAGTCATGGTTGATGACATTCACCTAGGAGAGTAGCTTACAATTCTATCTGGGTAATATTCTATTTCTTCATCAAAGGTAATATAATCTAGATACACCATCAATAATACATAGCGCTTTTCCGACTCAGTATCGCTAAGTATGATATGGTCACGTCCAGCAGCCTCAATCATTCCTTTAAATATTTGTGTCCTTCCTTCTCGACCATTTTCAAAGGTCATATAAACAGTTGCTACCTTCCCTTTATTTAATCGTAGTATATTTTCAATATAAGATTCTTCAAGTGGTAACATATCTGGTACTTGTGGACCTGTTGTTGGGGCAGAAGTTGGTTGTGGGACTTGTTGTTGTTGTTGTTGTCCGTATTGGTACGGGTATCTATATGGGTATGATGATTGGGATTGATAAACTCCATAGTTCCCCTGATTGTAATTATTTGTCATCAAATTCCTCCTTTACACCAAAATAGGTTTAATACACTTTAGGACATTCCGACTGAGTCGGTGCAAAAAAACAATGGGATTTGAAACGTCCGGTATTCCATTGATTAAACCATTGTGCTGGGCAATCGCCTTCAGGCCTGTAAAACCATAATGTATTTGTTGCAGGGTGAAATCTTTCTCCATTTATGAGTCTTCTAGCTAGCTGTTTGTCAGATTCTCTTGCGCGCTGATAAAAGTATCCTTTTATGGTTGCTTCAAATCCACCCGGGCGCTGAAAGACCATTTTTTGTATTGATGTAATGTCTCTAAAATCTAAACAACTGGCTCTAACTCGGTTCACACTAGTATTACCGGCCATTAACATACCGAGTTTGCCATCTCCCTCTGCCTCTGCACGAATTAAGCGTGCAAGTAAATCTACATCTTTTTCTGTATAAGGAATTACCGCCATCTTCTCACCTCACTTACAAATAGGTATCCACCTACAATTTCGTACAATATTACTCTATTTAAATAAGAGAAAATGGTTCCTTATTTTTGAAAAATGATGATTTCTATTTAATAGATATGAGTTGAACATTTTAGATATGCATTAAATTCAAGTAAAAAGAAAATGACCCATATATGTATATGAGCCATTTTCCTTTTACTTGAATGATTATAGATATTACACGTGTAGTAGTTGATTTAATTTTTCTTCATTTAAAATGTTACCTACAAAAAACGTTCCAAACTCACCATAACGAGCACTTACTTCATCAAAACGCATTTCGTACACTAACTTCTTAAATTGTAAAACATCATCTGCAAAAAGTGTTACACCCCATTCGTAATCATCGAAGCCGACAGAACCTGAAATTACTTGTTTAACTTTTCCTGCGTATTTCCGGCCTATCATGCCATGTGAACGCATTAATGCTCGACGTTCCTCCATCGGAAGCATATACCAATTGTCATTACCTTGACGACGCTTATCCATAGGATAGAAGCAAATATGATTTGCTTTAGGTAAGGTAGGGTATAGCCTTTTTAGGATATCAGGGTTTTGATACGGGTCTTCATCAGATGGTAAATAGTTACTTAACTCAACCACTGACACATACGAATATGTAGGAATTGTATACTCAGCAAGTTTAGTTTTATTAAATGCATTTTCTATTTCATTAATTTCTTCCATTGTAGGCCTTAAAATCATGAGCATAAAGTCTGCTTTTTGCCCAACAATTGAATAGAATGCATGACTACCCTGTTGATTTTCTTCAACAAGACCCCATTTTTCAAGTAAACCAACAAACTCATGAATTGCGATTTGACGCTCATCACTTGTTAGTCGTTTCCAAGAAGACCAGTCAATTGCACGTAAATCATGTAGACAATACCAGCCATCTAACGTTTTAGCTGCTTCACTCATATTGATACCCATCTCCTTCATTATGTATGATATGACAATTATAGTTTACTCTAATTAGATCATGATATAAAATATATAGCATTTCTAATATACCACAGTTTATGCATTACTAAGAAACACGAAACATTTTTGTTAATTAGTGTTTCGTACTAACACGTACTCGTGGCCAGCTAGCCTTCTTTAACACAGCTGACACTTGCATGAACTTTCTTTGGTTTTTATCATTCAGCAAAATAGTAATAAAGAGCTTTCTGAAAAAGCTAACTTTGTAATATGTGTGAACGAAGTGTGACTACGCTTATTAGTTTTGACAAATTTTCTCCAACATACGTATAAATGTGTTTTTTTTGTGAATTATGAAAAGATAAACTTCTTTCATGTAAGCGTTATTTTAAGATAGATTTATTGATTTTCAGTAATAGTCAAGTATTCTAAATATAACGAGTAATGATGAGAGCAAAGGAGGAAAAACATATGTCACAATTATTCAACATATTAGAAGAGAAAATTAAGGGTGAAAACATCCGTATTGTCTTTCCAGAAGGGAATGATAATCGAATCTTAGAAGCTGTAAGCCGTTTAGCACAAGAGGAAATTATTAAGCCAATTATTATTGGGAATCCAGGTGAACTTCAAGCAAAAGCTGAAGCACTAAAAGTATCGTTAAGTGGGGTAGAAATATACGATCCTGAACAATATGATGAAATGAACACGTTAGTAGAAGCTTTTGTTGAGAGAAGGAAAGGCAAGGTTACAAAAGAACAAGCTTACAAAATGTTACTAGATGAAAATTATTTTGGAACAATGCTAGTATATACAGAAAAAGCTCATGGGTTAGTAAGTGGTGCAGCCCATTCTACAGCAGATACAGTTCGTCCAGCATTACAAATAATTAAAACAAAAGAAGGTGTTAAGAAGACATCGGGTGTGTTCATCATGGTTCGTGATACCGAAAAGTATGTATTTGCTGATTGTGCAATTAATATAGCACCAGACAGTCAAGATTTAGCTGAAATTGCAATAGAAAGTACCCATACAGCACAAATGTTTAATATTGAACCAAAAGTTGCTATGCTCAGCTTTTCCACAAAAGGTTCTGCCAAATCACCTGAAACCGAAAAGGTAATAGAAGCAGTTCGTTTGGCAAAAGAAAGAAACCCTGAATTAATGGTTGAAGGAGAATTGCAATTTGATGCAGCATTTGTACCTTCTGTTGCACAAAAGAAAGCACCTGATGCACTTATTCAAGGTGATGCTAATGTGTTTATATTCCCGAGCCTTGAAGCAGGGAATATTGGATATAAAATTGCTCAAAGACTAGGGAATTTTGAAGCGGTAGGCCCAATATTGCAAGGGTTAAACAAACCTGTCAACGATTTGTCCCGAGGTTGTAACCAAGAGGATGTTTATAAATTAGCTCTTATTACAGCAGCTCAAGCACTGCAAAAATAATGAAAATATGTTAGGGGACGCATATTATGTATACTCAGTCAAAGAGCTTATTAGAGCAAAACAGATGGAGAATCATTGATCAATCTAGTGTAGGTCCACACTTTAATGCGCTCCAGTCCTTTGCTATTGATGATACGTTATGCTCTTCTGTAGGGAAAAATGAATCTGTGACAACAGCACGTACATGGGTTCATCACAATACGATTGTGCTGGGTATTCAAGATACAAAGCTCCCTTACTTAACTGATGGAGTTCGTTTTTTGCAGTCGCAGGGATATCGAGTGATTGTAAGGAATTCAGGGGGCTTAGCAGTTGTTTTAGATGAAGGAGTTTTGAATATATCTCTCATTTTCCCAGATACAGAAAAAGGGATCGATATAAATAGAGGCTATGATGCCATGGTGGAACTAGTAAAGCATATGCTTTCTCGTTTTCATTTACAGATCGAGGCTAAGGAAATTATCGGTTCATATTGTCCTGGAAGTTACGACCTAAGTGTAGCAGGAAAGAAATTTGCAGGAATTTCTCAACGAAGGGTTAGAGGTGGAGTAGCTGTACAAATTTATCTTTGTGTGACTGGTAGTGGGGGAGAGCGTGCAAATTTGATTAAGGATTTTTATAACAAATCAATCAAAGGCATCGAAACAAAATATGTTTACCCTGACGTAAGGCCTGAAACGATGGCTTCATTAAACGAATTGACAGGCGAATCAAGCACAATTCAAGATATGATGTTAGCATTGTTAACAACGCTAAGGAATATGAGTACGTCTATCTATTCTTCGCAATTAACAACAGATGAATTAGTATTATTTGAACACAATTATAAGAGAGTCATTGAACGCAATGAAAAAGCACTTAACATCTAGGTTAGGTGCTTTTTCATATATCTAGTTCCATTGTATATCCTCTTGAGTCGCTTCCGCAATTTCTCGTGAAGTCAAAAGACGCCTTCAAGTGAAATGCTTCCAGTGCTTATCGGGGATGACCAAGGCGCTTGCGCTTTTCTTTTTGTCTAGCTCCAGCGCCTATCCCCTCGAGTCACTTCACCATTTCACATGAAGTCAAAAGGCGCCTTCAAGTGAAATGCTTCCAGTGCTTGTCGGGGATGATCAAGGCGCTTGCGCTTTTTTACTTGTCTAGCTCCAGGTGCCATCGGCTCGAGGTCATAAGCCAAACCGACGAGAAGGTTAAAGAACAATCTTCTCGTCGGCTCGTCTTATGCTTGTCGCCGATAAACGGGCACCTTGCGCTTTTCTTTTTGTCTAGCTACGTCTCCTTGCCTCTCGAGTCGTTTCACCTTTTCAGCAGAAGACATAAAGCGTCTTCAGTTGAAAAGGTTCCAACGCTTGTCGAGGCAGTTCAAGTCGGCTTCGCTTTTCTTTTTGTCTAGCTCCAGCGCCTATCCCCTCGAGTCACTTCACCATTTCACATGAAGTCAAAAAGCGACTTCAAGTGAAATGCTTCCAGTGCTTGTCGGGGATGACCATGGCGCTTGCGCTTTTCTACTTGTCTAGCTCCAGGTGCCATCGGCTCGAGGTCATAAGCCAAACCGACGAGAAGGTTAAAGAACAATCTTCTCGTCGGCTCGTCTTATGCTTGTCGCCGATAAACGGGCACCTTGCGCTTTTCTTCCTACTTCGCCATTTTTTCTAGGTTACCGTTTTTATCCATCTTGAATGCTGTGGTCGGGCTTTGTTCTTCTTCAATTAAAACTAGTTTTCTTGCGCGATTCATGATTTTCATGAGTGTGTCGTAATCTTCTTGTATTGAAATAGAACTTTGCTGTAGTTTTGAAATGTTTTCTGAAAATGTTTTATTTTGTTTAGACATTTCTTCATTTTCTTGTCGTAATCTTTCATTTTCTTTACGTAGAAAATCGATATTACTAGTGTTTTGTTGTAATGATTGTAAGAAAGAGACCACCTGATCGAGTGTAACGTCCTTATTACTTTCTATAGCATTTATACCTAAGTCTTTAATAGAAGGAACAGTCGGTTTATATAATAGAGTCTTTTTAACCTGTTGGTGTTTTCCTAAAGAGCGTTGCCGTTGCTTACGTTGCTTTCTTGCTAACTCTAGCGCTTTCTGATAGTTGTTACGTACTACTGCATTCCAACGAAAGCCACATGCTGCCGATGTGCGGTTTAATTTGTCTCCAACCTCTTCAAAGGCATTTAACTGTGTACTACCTTCACGAACATGCCTTAGTATTGTTTCAGCTAATAATAAATCATCTTCTTCTGTCCATGCATCCTGTCTTTCTTTCATACTCTCAACTCCCAATTTTTATAAAATATTTTATTAATAGCATTGACAAGTTCAAATTTCTTTATACTTACTGTTTTTTATTTTGGTTGCTTTCGGGCTGTTTGCTTCTTTAGTAAGCTTTTTTCGCAATAAATGTTCCTTTACGCAAAAAGAGCTAAACACGAATATATCAAACGTTGGCCACCTTTTATTCTATAAAAATCATATTTTATACATCAGTTACTCAAATGTAAGCGAAGAAAAGCAACAAAGTTATTGCGAAGTTTTTTCTCCATAGTGCACATGTTTCTTTCCAAGTAGATTAAGATAATATCTCTGCCAAATGGTGTAATTAAAACTCAGCACTTGCATTACCAATCAATTAAATGTACAATACCCTTTAGCCATTGACGAAATGATATATATTTATATTGTTATTCATGAAGAAGGTTTTAGAAGGGGCTGTACTGTATGGCAAATGAATTTCGTATTTGTGACGATTGTCAAGCAACAAATATTAAAACATTGCTACCTCGTTTAAAGAAAATAGATCCAAATGCTAGCATAGATGTAGGCTGTCAATCCTACTGTGGACCGGGGAGAAAAAAAGCATTTGCATTTGTAAATAATCGTCCTATTTCCGCAAAGGATGAAAATGAGTTACTCGAGAAGGTAGAGAAAAAAATGAAGAAAAAGTAAGAATCACCTTTGTTTTATGAATAAGGTGATTTTTACTTTTATAACGGATTATTCCCATGTGCTTATAAATTTTTTTAGTGAGATAAATAATGATAAAATCAAGAGTTTTTTTGTCATTGATTAGGAGATATAATATAAAATATGTCAAACGAAAAGAGGGAATTGGATGACATATGCCAATGAAAAACTGACGGAGGAAAAGGTGTTTAAAGACCCTGTCCACCGATATGTCCACGTACGCGATAAGGTCATCTGGGATTTAATAGGAACTGCAGAGTTCCAGCGTTTGAGGCGAATTAAACAGTTAGGTACAACTTATTTAACTTTTCATGGTGCAGAGCATAGTAGGTTTAGTCATTCACTGGGAGTTTATGAAATTATTCGTAGAATTATAGATGACGTATTTGACGGTCGCCCAGAATGGAATAGTGAAGAGCGGCTACTCTGCTTGTGTTCGGCACTGTTACATGATTTAGGTCATGGTCCATTTTCACATTCTTTTGAAAAGGTTTTTCACCTCGATCATGAAAATTTCACCCAATTAATTATTCGTGAGGATACAGAGGTGAACCGTGTTTTGCGAAAAGTAGGCCAACATTTCCCAAAACAGGTCGCTGAAGTTATAGCAAAAACATACGAAAATAAGTTAGTAGTCGGTTTGATCTCAAGTCAAATAGATGCAGATCGTATGGATTATCTACAGCGAGATGCTTATTATACGGGCGTTAGTTATGGACACTTTGATATGGAACGAATACTTCGTGTGATGCGGCCTCGTGAAGATCAAGTAGTAATAAAACAAAGTGGTATGCATGCTGTAGAAGATTATATTATGAGTCGTTATCAAATGTATTGGCAAGTATATTTTCATCCGGTTACTCGCAGTGCTGAAGTTATTTTAACGAAGATATTGCATCGAGCTATGCACTTATACAAAGAAAACTACTCATTTAAAAGTCAACCTGTACATTTTTACTCATTGTTCGAGAATAAACTTGTGCTTGCTGACTATTTGAAATTAGACGAAGGTGTGATCTTGTACTATTTTCAGGCGTGGCAAGAGGAAGAAGATGCTATTTTATGTGATTTGTGTCAACGTTTTTTAAATCGAAATCTATTTAAGTATGTCGAGTTCAATCCATCGAATGACGAAATGACTAAATTAATTGAATTAACAAAGCTTTTTAATGAAGCAGGCATTGACCCTGAATATTATTTAGTAGTTGATTCCTCATCAGACTTACCTTATGATTTTTACCGTCCTGGTGAAGAAGAGGAAAGATTACCTATCCAATTATTAATGGCGAATGAAGAAATCCATGAGCTATCGAGAGAGTCAGCAATTGTTGAAGCGATTTCTGGAAAGCGTAGAACTGACCATAAACTTTATTTCCCTCAGGATTTGTTAGAAGATCGTTCATCCAATCCAAATATTAAGAAAAAAATAACAGAATTACTATATACGAAGGTTAAGTCATAGATGTATTTAAAGGGACGACAACATTGTCGTAAGTATATCCTATATAAATTTAGCCATTTTTCCATTTTTCCATTCTTTTTTTAAGGTGTGTTAAAAGGGCGTTAGGAGATGAACGGAATTGTTATTAGAACATGCAAAAGTTATGAAAGCATTCTCGGAAGCAGGAGAGATAGTCGGACGTAAAAAGCTTCAAAAAATGATTTTTATCGCAAAAAAAATGAAAGATCCATTTTATGAAAAATATAATTTTCATTTTTACGGACCTTATTCCGAAGAACTTACATTACGAGTTGAAGAGCTTTGTAATTTAGGTTATATACATGAAGAAATTGAGAAGAAAGCAGGATACTCCCAGTATCGATATTCACTAACTGAATCAGGAGAACAATTCTTGAATCACTATGAATTGGACATGCCTTTTTTGCAAAATTGGATCTGTAATTTAAATGAGCAAAATGCGAGATTTTTGGAGCTTGTCTCTACGATTATTTATTTTGAAGATTTAAGTAAGGATGAAGTGAAGGAAAAGGTATTCACGCTAAAAAGTAAGCAAAACTATTCAGAGGAAGAATTTGAAGAAGCAATAACATATATTGACGTCTTAAGAAAGTCAGTAACAAGCTAAGGCTGTTTTCGCATTGCTTGTTTCATGGCATTTTTGTTATTAGAAATAGTATTGACAGAGTTTATGAATAGAGCTTAAAGGAATGAGCTAATCACTCATCCCTTTAATGTCTACCTTTTATTCATCACTTAAACGTTTTCCACCAACAGCATAATGACTTTTAGTCATCTCATCTATAAATACTACAATTTTTTCAGCAGGTGCACCTGTTGTTTCGGAAACAGCAGCAGTTACTTTTTCAACAAGCTGTTTCTTTTGTTCTTCTGAACGTCCCTCAAGCATTTTGACAGTAATATATGGCATTTGATGTCTCTCCTTTTTACAGTTGTAAGGTATATTAAAATTAACATGTATGTGCATTGCAGAGGAGCTATATTCATAGTATGGACACTATCCATATGGACAGGCTTTTCAAAGTTTAGCTCAGAGGTCAAACCACTCCATGCATTAGGATTCCCCGGTTATTATGAAATGTTAAGATGTTTCCACATTTGTTTTAGCGCCTTATCTTTGGGCTCACTTTTCCCTAACATTCTAAGGTAAACAGTACACTTATGTATTAAAGTTGTAGTGCTTGTTAGAAATTCTCCGCCTTTCGTTTTAATTCTACCACGTTTAATTTAACAATTCGAATTTTCATAGTCAATTGTGTATACTATTATTGCATGTATAAAAAGTGAACAAAAAGGAGAAACAAAGTGAGCAATTTTTTAGCATTTCCTATTGAACAAATCCCATATGTAGTAATTGCTTTAGTAATAGCATTTACCTTACACGAATTTGCTCATGCTTATGTCGCATATAAATTTGGTGATATGACAGCAAAAAATCAAGGCAGACTTACACTTTCACCACTTTCACATTTGGATCCAATAGGTACTTTATTAATATTTATTGCAGGTTTTGGTTGGGCTAAGCCAGTACCCGTTAATCGTTACTTCTTTAAAAATCCTCGTTTAGCTGGTGTCTTAGTATCAATAGCTGGACCGTTAAGTAATTTGGTAATAGCTTTTGTTGGGCTATTCATTTTGAATGCTATGGTTCATTTTGGTATCATTGGCCTTTTACCAATAGGGTTTGGTGACAGCTTATATTCGTTTTTTATTATACTAATAAATTTAAATGTTCTTCTATTTGTATTTAACTTGTTACCATTTCCACCACTTGATGGGTATCGCGTCATTGAAGACTTATCACCACCTGATATTCGGGCAAAATTGACACAGTATGAAAACTATGGAGCTCTCATTTTTTTAATATTAGTTATAACACCTTTAGACAGATATACAATTCAACCGATTTTTAATACGTTTATTCCTTTTGTTAATAACATACTAGCAACCATAATGAATATTATATTTTAGTGTATTTTGCAAGTCATGTTACTACAGTGTAATGAAGTAACTTCAATATAGCAGTTTCGCAAAGGAGGAAGATATGGTATGGAAAAAGATAACAAGAAAAAAGTTGGGTTTACAATTATAAAAAAAAGTGATTCGACAGACGGCCATGGTGGGTTTGGAGTAGGTGTTTTAAGCTTAGATAATATATCGCCTGTTATTATTGATGTAGAAGAAAAATCTGCTGTTGTTGATATCGGTGCAATGCATGCTCGTAGTGATGTGGAAAGAGGGATAAAATTTCTACCAAACAGAGATGAAGTACCTAATGGAAAACTATATTGGCTCGTTTGGGTTACGATAGAACAAAATGAGGAAGGACCGTTTTATACAGGTGTAACTGCATGTGAAATGACTGTTGATCGTGACATACGCCGTGGGTATAAATCGCTCCCTGAACATGTAAATAATATGGATAAATCGCTTAAGCGCCAGATTATTGTTGAACATATGGATGTAGCTTCAAAGCAAGTGCTAGCAGAATTTTTACAAGAGCATAATATTGATATGTGGAATAGATCTGGTGAGCAGCTAAAGAATGATCTACAATCATAATGCAATTATATCCTCTTGAGTCATTACAATTTAAGATTGTTTTCTCAGCGATTGGTATTTCGTATTAAGAAGTAACACATTCTGCTAGAGTTCGTAGTTTCTTTTTCTGTTATAACGATAGCTGTTACTTACCGTATCTTCTCATCTTGATTAATAAGCACCAGATTTTATAATGATTAATTTTGATGTTTTAAACGAATCGGAGTAAACTTAGTTTTAATGTTATTCACATGTGAAAACTAGGACAAAAACCCTTAACTATGTATTATTAGTTAAGGGTTTTTTACTTATTTTAATGTCATGCTTTGCTCAATTCATGTTATATCATTGAATAAATCATGTTGTTACTTAACAACAATAAATGTAAGATCCAATATTTAATAGGTAGGCTTGTTTGTACGAGTAAGTTTGTTAGCATACTTATAATTGCTCTTTTCATAAAGATTGTTGCTATTATCAACAAATTGTACCTAAATAAATGACTTTATACGTTAGTCATCATCTTATAGAAGAAAAGATGCCATGAACTCTAGCTGTTTTTATTTCCTAAAACGGAAAACAAGAATCCAAAAAACAGCCTAATTAAACCAGTCAATAAACCGTTTAAACCAACCTTTATCTTCTATAGGTGTTTGTTTTTTATCAAGTGGTGGCTTATCTGAATGTTCATCACAATATTCCTCTGGTTCAGTTCCTTTAACATAATACATTTGTAATGTAATAGGACAATCTTTTGTTGCTAACTTTCCGTTGTCGGGGTTAATAAACACTTTTTTAAGATTCCCAGTTGTGTTTCGAAAAGTGAGCACAGGTTCCTTTGTTAATGATTGTTCCATAAAATTTGCCCATATACGTTTTGAATAAGCTCTTTCATCTACTTTGTCTATGGTGTAATCTCTGTCATAACCTGTCCAAATGCCGGTTACTATTTGTGGTGAATAACCAATCATCCAGCTATCGGTCTTTGTAGTGCCGGATTTTCCAGCATATAGCCTAGTTAAATCATTTTGAATAATGCTACCTGTTACATTCGTATAATCGTTTAATTTCTCGTCAAACATTCCTTTCATTAGCTGCGTTGTAACAAATGCTAGGTCTGGATCAAGAACTTGTTCAGATGATGGAGCCTCTTCAAAAATAACATTTCCATGATGATCAATAACCTTTGTGATGTAAGTAGGGTGTACCTGTTTTCCATTGTTAGCAATAGTAGCGTACGCTTGAACCATGTCAATCATCCTGACAGGAGAAGTACCAAGAGCTAATGACGGTACATTGTCTAGTTTGCTTGTAATCCCCAATTTATTAGCAGTTTCTACAAGAATATTATTCCCTAAATATAAATTAGTTTTTACTGCATATACATTATCGGACAGAGCCATTGCTTGTGCTAATGTAATCGTATCATCGGCGTAATAATTATTATAATTATGAGGTGTATAAGTTGCTCTTCCTTCATCAAAGATAAAGGTTGTTTGTTCACTTCGTAACTTGGTTGAGGCAGTAAAACCTTTTTCTAAAGCAGCATAATATAAAAAAGGTTTAAAAGTTGACCCTGGCTGCCTTTCTGCTTGAACAGCCCGATTAAAGGGACTTTCATCATAATCTCTTCCTCCAACCAATGCTTTTACTTCACCGGTATATTGATCCAAAGCTACGAAACTCACTTGTATATCAGATGAAGGATTAATGGTGTTAGAAATTGATTCCTCAGCTAATTTCTGTAGCTCTATATCGAGTGTTGTATAAACGTGAAGTCCGCCCATTTCAATAACCCGTTCATCAATGTTTAGTTTGTTCACTAGTTCATTCTTTACAATGTCCTGGAAATAGAGTCCTACTTCTTCATGCTTAACCTTTTGCTGTTCGACATATTGTATTTGTTGATTATAGGCTTTGCTTGCTTCATTTTCTGTAATGTAGTTGTTATTAACCATAGCATTTAATATGGTCCATTGCCGATCTTTTGCTTTTTCTTCGTTAATAAGTGGTGAATAATGTGACGGCCCTTTTGGAATACCCGCTAACATACTTGCTTCACTTAACGTTAAATCTTTAGCTGACTTCCCAAAATAGTATTGAGCAGCTGCTTCAATTCCATAAGTCCCATGTCCATAGTATATGGTATTTAAATAACCCTCTAAAATGTCATTTTTGCTATAGTTCATTTCTAAACGAATGGTATAAAGTGCTTCATGGAATTTTCTTTTCCATGTTTTATCATGCTCTAAAAATAAGTTTCTTGCATATTGTTGTGTAATTGTACTTGCTCCCTGAACCTTCGCTAAGGCTTTTATATCTGCTATCGCAGCACCTGCAATTCGTTTAAAATCAAATCCAGGGTGTGAAAAAAAACTTTGATCTTCTATAGCAATCGTTGCTGCGATTAAAGAAGGGGAAATATGATCAAGTGAAATCCAGTATCGCTTTTCTTTGCTATGGCTTTCACCTATGATGACATTGTCATTTGCATAGTAAATTGTAGATTGCGGTACAGTTAGTGGTGGGGCACCTTTAACGGTTGCATATGAAAAAAGAGAAATTAAAGTTATCGACATTAAGATTAGTAGTATAAGAGTAACAAAAATAAGAGCTCTAAAATACTTAAGTGCTTTTTTAAATCGTTGATTTGTGATGATTTCCATACTAATCACCTCATCTTTCTATCACAAAAACAGTATGGGGTGGATTTTTCTTTTTTATACCTTGCTAAAAAATTTGCTTGCAATTTTGCTAGATTCATCTATAATTTTTTTAGCTAATATCTTGCTGACGGTATAAAGTGCCTCATAAGATTTGGATGACAACATTCCACCGCTACTCGCAAGGTGTGAGCAACGGTGGTATTGCGCGTTGTGCTTTTCTTATTTACATTTCCTGATCATGTTTGGGAAAACTAATAGAAGCTTAAAGATAGAAAGGAAGAGGAACAAATGGAACTATGGTTTACAGAAAAACAAACTGCGAGTTATGGAATAACAGCGAAAATTAAGCGTACTTTACATACAGAGCAAACTGACTTTCAAAAATTAGATATGATCGAAACTGAACAATTTGGAAATATGCTCGTTCTTGATGGCATGGTTATGACAACTGAAAAGGACGAATTTGTATATCATGAAATGGTTGCCCATGTACCGTTATTTTCTCACCCTAATCCAGAAAATGTACTAGTTGTAGGCGGTGGAGATGGTGGGGTAATCCGTGAAGTTCTTAAGCACCCAAGTGTAAAAAAAGTCACTTTAGTGGAAATAGATGGTAAAGTTATTGAGTATTCAAAGAAATACTTACCGAGCATTGCCAGCCACTTTGACAATCCACGAGTAGAAGTCATAGTCGGTGATGGCTTCATGCATATTGCCGAAAGTGAAAATGAGTATGATGTTATTATGGTAGATTCAACTGAACCAGTTGGTCCTGCAGTCAATCTATTTTCAAAGGGTTTTTATGCAGGGATTTCAAAAGCCTTAAAAGAGGATGGGATCTTTGTTGCACAAACAGATAATCCATGGTTTAAGCCAGAGTTAATTGCAACTGTACAAAAAGATGTGAAAGAAATTTTCCCACTAACTCGTCTATATACTGCAAATATACCGACATATCCTAGCGGGTTATGGACATTTACATTAGGTTCAAAGAAATATGACCCACTTCAAGTAGAAGATGGTAGATTTCATGATATTGATACGAAATATTATACGCAAGAGCTTCATAAAGCAGCTTTTGTGCTTCCGAAATTTGTTAGTGACTTAACGAAGTAGTTTACAATAATGAAGTATCTTTAGAATGGGGGAAGCAAAATGCGTTTTGATGAAGCTTATTCAGGAAATGTTTTCATTAACAGCCATCCACTGCTAGAAGAAAGTGATGCTGTGATCTATGGAATGCCGATGGACTGGACAGTTAGCTTCCGACCAGGATCAAGGTTTGGTCCTGCTCGTATTCGTGAAGTGTCACTTGGGCTAGAGGAATATAGTCCGTATGTAGATAGACATTTAGATGAAGTAAAATATTATGATGCTGGAGACATTCCACTTCCATTCGGAAATCCTGCGAGAAGTCTACAAATGATTGAAGAATTTGTAACGAAAGTACTACAAGCTAATAAGTTTCCACTTGGGTTAGGTGGAGAGCATCTTGTTTCGTGGCCGGTTTTTAAAGCGATGTATAACAAATATCAGGATATGGCGATTATTCATATAGATGCACATGCTGATTTACGAGAAGAATATGAAGGTGAGCCTTTATCACACTCGACGCCAATTCGAAAAGCATGTGAACTGATTGGGGCAGAAAATGTTTATTCTTTCGGCATTCGTTCAGGAATGAAGGAAGAATTCCAATTTGCAAAGGATTCAGGCATGTATATGGCTAAATTTGATGTGGTTGAGCCTTTGAAAGAAGTATTACCTAAACTTGCTGGTCGGAATGTATATGTAACGATAGATATTGACGTCTTAGACCCTGCTCATGCTCCTGGAACAGGTACTGCTGAAGCCGGAGGAATTACTTCAAAAGAGCTCTTGGATGCCATTACACTTATTTCTAATTCTCAGCTAAATATTATTGGCGCGGATTTAGTAGAGGTAGCACCTGCGTATGATCCTACTGAACAAACACAAATTGCTGCTAGTAAATTCGTGCGTGAAATTTTACTCGGTTGGGTAAAGAAGTAATGTTTGAAAGACAGTAATTTCATATTCTACGCTATGTCATTGAATTTAAATCCATTCAAAATTTGTGTAAAAGACTGAACTATTTGTTAAAAAAGTTCAGTTTTTTCTTTAATAGCGAGATGAGGTTTGGACAGTAAAGAGCTGATTTTGGACAGTAAGGAACTGAATTCGGACAGTAAAGCATCGATTTTGGACAGTAAGGAACTGAATTCGGACAGTAAACGACTCAATTTGGACAGTAAGAGGTATAATTCGGCTAATAAAAGCAATCAGAGATATTTTAGTAAGTCAATGACCTGGTATTACTACTAATTTGAAATGATAACACTAAGATTAGCTGGAAAAGTTGATAATGGTTATTGAACAATCGGATAGAAACAGCAAATCCAAGTGAAAACTAGCAAATGTATTTGAACTTTTTTTTAAGAATCATTATACTATTTAAGTCAATAACGTACGTTTGAGGAAGTGTATATTTTGGTTCAATCAAATGGAAAAGGTATTCCAATTAAAGTTAATTTTGTTTCTGAAATAAAAGATGGCTCAAAAAGCGATCGTGTTGCTTTTACGACAAATGGTTTATACTACATAAAAGGAAAAACTACATATTTGTCTTTTAATGAAAGTGAAGCACCACATGAAATTAAAACGATTATTAAAATAAATGAACATGGTGACGTGCTGATTATGCGTAAAGGTGCCGTATCAATGAAGCAGTATTTTCAGCAACATAAGGAAACATACGGAAAATATCGAAATGAAATTGGCTTATTTGAAATGGTTACGACAACCGAACAAATAAAGTACGAGTGGACTGAAGATAAGAAAAGTGGATACTTGTTGTTAACATATTGGTTACGAATACAAGGAGAATTAGCTGGGCGGTACAATGTAACAATACAATTTAGGGAGGAACAAATATGAACATTGTTGAGCAAGTAAAGGATCGATTGAAGGATGAAATATCTGAAGCTGTCGTTAAGGCGGGGTTAGCTACAAGAGAGCAACTTCCAGAGATTATTCTAGAAATACCCAAAGAGAAGGTACACGGTGATTATTCTACAAATATGGCAATGCAGCTTGCTAGAATCGCTAAAAAAGCACCTCGAATGATTGCAGAAGAGCTAGTGAATAATTTCGACAAATCGAAGGCATCTATTGAAAAAATTGACATAGCTGGTCCAGGATTTATTAATTTTCACATGAACAACAGCTATTTAACCGAGTTAATTCCAACGATATTAAAGGCTGGTGATTCATATGGAGAGACAAATGTTGGTCGAAAAGAAACCATTCAAGTAGAGTTCGTATCAGCGAATCCAACAGGCGATCTTCATTTAGGTCATGCACGAGGCGCAGCGGTGGGTGATACATTATCTAATGTTTTGGCAAAGGCAGGATATGATGTTAGTAGAGAATATTATATAAACGATGCTGGCAACCAGATCAATAATTTAGCTTACTCTGTGGAAGCACGGTACATGCAGGCACTTGGGGTGTCGCAAGACATGCCAGAAGACGGTTATCATGGGGAAGATATTATTGGAATTGGAAAAGAGCTTGCAGAGCAACATGGTGATAAATTTGTTCATATGGATGAAAATGAACGATTTACATATTTTCGTGAGTATGGTTTACAGTTTGAGCTTAGTAAACTACAAAAGGATCTGGAAGCGTTTAGAGTTTCCTTTGACAAATGGTTCTCAGAAACTTCATTATATGAAAACGGTAAAATTGATACAGCACTTAAAACATTGCGTGAAAATGGACATGTATATGAAGAGGATGGTGCAACATGGTTCCGCTCCACAACTTTTGGTGATGACAAGGATCGCGTGTTAATCAAAAATGATGGCTCATATACGTATCTAACTCCAGATATTGCTTACCATCAAGATAAGTTGGATCGTGGTTTTGAGAAACTTATTAATATTTGGGGAGCAGATCACCACGGTTATATTCCGAGAATGAAAGCAGCTATACAAGCACTAGGGTATGAAAAAGATACACTTGAAGTAGAAATCATACAAATGGTTAACTTATTTAAAAATGGGGAAAAGGTCAAAATGAGTAAACGTACTGGTAAAGCTGTTACAATGCGAGAGCTCATTGATGAGGTTGGTCTTGACGCAGTTCGTTATTTCTTTGCGATGCGCAGTCCAGATTCACACCTTGATTTTGATCTTGATTTAGCGGTATCAAAGTCTAATGAAAATCCCGTATACTATGCCCAATATGCTCATGCACGGATTTGTAGTATGCTACGTCAAGGTGAGGAGCAAGGCTTATTAATTGATGAAGAAATAGCTTTACAACACATTACATCTGAAAAGGAAATTGACCTTCTCAAAAAGTTAGGTGAATATCCGATAGTTGTAAGTGAAGCAGCACAAAAGCGCATTCCACATCGTATAACAAATTATATTTATGATCTGTCTACAGCACTGCATAGTTTTTATAATGCTGAAAAAGTGATTAACATAGAAAATAAAGAACAAAGTAAAGCTCGCCTTGCGCTTATGAAAGCAGTACAAATAACTTTACGGAGTGCACTATCTATAGTAGGAGTTTCAGCACCTGAACAAATGTAGTTTATCGCAAGTGGTCAACGATTTTTATAGTATATTATATTTAAACGAAAGGGTAGTAAAAATACTATCCTTTCGTTTGTTTACGCTTCAGCGTTTATCTGCTGGGTTGTCTATGGATTTGTCGCTTCATCATTTCAATGAAGGCAAGAAGCGACTTCACGTGAAATGCTTCCAACGCTTGTCGGGGGAGTCATGGATGACGACATTCCACCATTGCCCACAGGACGTGGGCGGCTTTTAGGTGGAATTGGGTCGGCTTCGCTTTTCTTCCTGTCCAGCTACAGTGCCTATCCCCTCGAGGTCATAAGTCAAACCAACGAGAAGGTTAAAAAGCAACCTTCTAGCCGGCTCGCCTTATGCTTGTCGCAGATAAGCTGGCGCCTTTCGCTTTTCTTTGTCCAGCTACAGGCGCCATCGGCTCGAGGTCATAAGTCAAACCAACGAGAAGGTTAAAAAGCAACCTTCTAGCCGGCTCGCCTTATGCTTGTCGCAGATAAGCTGGCGCCTTTCGCTTTTCTTTTTGTCTAGCTCCGCCTCCCAGTCCCTCGAGGTCACTTCACCATTTCATCTGAAGGCAAAAAGCGCCTTCTTATGAAATGCTTCCAGTGCTTGTCGGGACTATGCAGTCGGCTTCGCTTTTCTTTGTCCAGCTCCGCCTCCTTACCTCTCGAGTCGCTTCACCATTTCACATGAAGTCAAAAAGCGACTTCTTGAGAAAAGCTTCCAGCACTTGTCGGGGATAAACAAGGCACTTTCGCTTTTCTTATAAAAAACCATTGATTAATGTTGAAAAAGATTCTTTACCTTGATCTAGTAACGAGCGTTTTGTAAAGTAATCAATCGTTAATGGTTCGGCAAGTTGAATGTCTTCTTTTATTGTCGTCTTCACTTGTTCATTAAATTTCTGATCATAAATGAAGCAGTTAATTTCATGATTGATAAAAAAGCTCCTTTTGTCAAAATTTGCAGTCCCGATATCACATATGTCATCATCGATTGCTACGACTTTTGCATGATAGAATCCGTTATAAAACCGAAATATATGACAACCAGCAACGAGCAATGGCTTAAAGAATGGATATGCAGCTTCTTTAACAAATGGATGATCAGCTTTCATTGGGACGAGAATATTGATGTTCACTCCTCTCTCTGCTGCAGCAAGTAATTCATTGACAATTTCTTTACCAGGAATAAAGTAGGGGGTCCCTATATAAATTTCTCTTTTAGCTTGTTTTATCATTGTAATGAAAGATTCTTTTAGAAATGCCCCATCAGAAGGTACGATACGGTGTAATACAATGGAATCTTCGTTTAACTTTATCTTCTTTGGTTCGTCTTTAAGCTTTTCTTTTGTTGCCGAATACCAATCTTTATTAAACTGTTTTTGTAAGTCAGCAACTCCTTCTCCGATAATTTTCAAATGATAATCACGCCAAAATCCCATTTTAGGATCTCTCCCTAAGTATTCTCTTCCGACGTTAAACCCACCTAGATAGCCAACTTTTCCATCTATAATTGTTATTTTTCGATGATTACGTCTATTTAGTGTATAAAAAAAGAATGGGAACTTAGGAGTGTTGCTATAAGAGAAGGAGATTCCATTTTCACGTAAAGACCGTACAATTTGTTTAGAAACTTTAAACCCACCGAGCCAGTCTACTTGTAAACGAACTTCAACGCCTTCCCTTGCCTTTTTCTTTAATAATGAAAAAAACTCGGAGCTAATCTCATCATTTTTAATAATAAAAAATAGCACATGAATGTGTGTTTCTGCGTTTCTAATGTATTGAAAATAATCATTGAAGAATTCATGACCATTTGTAAACAAGCTTAATTCACCTTGATGTAATGGATATGTTTTATCCGTTACTTTTTTCATATACTTATGTCGTCCAAGTTTTAAATCCCAACGTACCCACATAATTAAGAGTAACAACAATATTGCTAGAAAAAGAACAAATTTCATTCATTTATCCCTCCATCCAATACATCATTGTGTTATTTTTACCGATTTTAGCTGATTTTATTTTTTGCAAAAAATAATAAGAGTTCATTATTTATATAAAAAATATTGACTGAATGCTCATTCATTATATAATGGAATTATAATATTAGTCAGAAAATTAATTATTTGAGGGGAGATTACTACCGTGGAGAATCTACTTATTATTAACTTAATAGCATTCCTACTTGTAACCGCTTACGGTTTATATTTATTTGCATATCTTGTGAAAACAAGAATTGCGTATATAAAGCTAGGGAAGAAGGTTGAATTTGATAAAAAATACAAAGAACGCATGAATAAAATATGGGTAAACGTGTTTGGTCAAAAAAAATTATTGAAGGATAAAAAAAGTGGCGTAATTCATGTCATGTTCTTTTATGGTTTTATCCTCGTTCAATTTGGAGCGATTGACTTTATTTGGAAAGGATTAAAGCCGGGTTCTCATCTACCGCTAGGGCCTTTATATCCTGCGTTTACTTTTTTTCAAGAGATTGTTACTTTAGTCATTTTAGTAGCTGTTATTTGGGCATTTTATCGTCGGTATATCGAAAAGCTTGTTCGTTTAAAAAGGGGATTTAAGTCAGGTTTAGTGCTTATATTTATCGGTGGCTTAATGGTTTCAGTTCTTCTTGGTAATGGCATGGGGTTAGTATGGCATGGTGAAGAGTTATCGTGGAGTGAGCCAGTTGCTTCTTCGTTAGCATACCTTTTTGGATGGATTGGTGAAACAGCTTCAATCGTTGTCTTTTATGTGTCATGGTGGATTCATTTACTTATTTTATTAACGTTTTTAGTTTACGTACCACAATCTAAACATGCTCATCTTATTGCAGGTCCTGCCAATGTATTTTTTAATCGTTTATCAAACCCTGGAAAGCTTGAAAAGATCGATTTTGAAGATGAAACGCAAGAAACTTATGGGGTAGGGAAAATTGAAGACTTTACTCAAACACAATTAATTGATTTATACGCCTGTGTTGAGTGTGGACGCTGTACGAATATGTGTCCTGCAACAGGAACTGGAAAAATGCTCTCACCGATGGATATCATTTTAAAGCTACGAGATCATTTAACTAATAAGGGAGCAGCTATTACTTCACAGGCTCCTTGGGTACCAACATTTGCATTTTCAAATACACAAGGGAATCAATTAGCTGTATCTGGCGCTGGAAAAGGTGTGAGTGAATCTGCAGCAGCTATAGAGCTTGCATATAACCCGAGCTTAATTGGTGATGTCATTACGGAGGAGGAGCTATGGGCATGTACAACATGTAGAAACTGTGAAGATCAATGTCCTGTAATGAATGAACATGTAGATAAAATTATTGACCTTCGCCGTTATCTCGTTCTTACAGAAGGAAAAATGGATGCAGATGCTCAACGTGCAATGACGAATATCGAGCGACAAGGTAACCCATGGGGATTAAACCGTAAAGAAAAAGACAAATGGCGTGATATTCGTGAAGATGTGAATATCCCAACAGTGAAAGAAATGAAAAAATCAGGTGAACAGTTTGAATATTTATTATGGGTTGGATCGATGGGAGCATTTGATAATCGTAGCCAAAAAATAACACTATCATTCGCTAAGTTATTGAATGAAGCAGGAGTAAAATTTGCTATCCTTGGTAACAAAGAGAAAAACTCAGGTGATACGCCAAGACGCTTAGGTAACGAATTTTTATTCCAAGAACTAGCTACGAATAATATAGCTGAGCTACAAAAACATGATGTGAAGAAGATTGTAACAATCGATCCACATGCTTATAATACTTTCAAAAATGAGTATCCGGACTTCGGGTTAGAAGCTGAAGTATTCCATCATACTGAAGTTCTAGATCAATTAGTAAAAGAAGGTAAGTTAGTTCCTAAGCACGAAGTAAAAGAAACAATTACATTCCATGATTCTTGTTATTTAGGTAGATACAATGAAGTGTATGAACCACCGCGTGATATTTTAAAAGCTATTCCTGGTGTGGAGCTTATTGAGATGGAACGTAAGCGTGAAACAGGTATGTGTTGTGGAGCAGGTGGAGGACTGATGTGGATGGAAGAAACGACAGGAAACCGTGTAAATGTTGCTAGAACTGAGCAAGCATTAGCTGTGAATCCAACTGTTATTAGTTCTGGATGTCCATACTGTTTAACAATGTTAAGTGATGGAACGAAGGCAAAGGAAGTTGAAGAGCGTATTGGAACTTATGATGTAGCAGAACTTTTAGAAAAATCAGTCATTGGTAATACAGAAGAAGTAGCATCTTAATTTTAGTAATAAGAAACAGATAGAAAATTTAGTAAAGTATTTCTATTTTGACTATTTTTCAGTACAATAGAGTTATAAATTAAAGCTCTTTTCGTAAACTTTGTTGCTATTGTTATCAATTTAGTACCACAAAACTGGATTTATATTGTTTGTCATCTTTGTATAGAAGAAAAGATGCCACGAACACTAGTTGAGTAAGGTTTATTTCTTAATACGAATAACAACAATCAATGCGAAAACAGCCTAAATCAAAGTTAGTATTTTAGAGGTGTGCTTAAGTACACCTCCTTAAAATGGAGATGAGTGAGCGAGCGTTCAGTCAGCTATACAGAGCAGTTCTTTTGGCAAGCATAAGGTGCTGGCACATATTCAAGCTGTACTGAGTCGCTTCACTCTACAACTCCTAAGTGAAAAGTCGGTGCATAAAAGTAATCATAGTTGACGACATACTACCGTTGCCGACAAGACGTAGATCGGTTTTAGATAGTATGGGAAGCATTGCGCTTTACTAATTCGGCTCTTTTCGTAGCTTTGTTGCAATGATCATTCATTACGACAGCAAAGTATACTCCATATGATTGACATCTTATTAGGAAGAAAAGATACTTCGAATTCATGTAAAGACATTTTTTAACGCAAAATGAAAACGCTTACTAAATAAACCACAAGATTTATGGAGGGGATTTACATGGGGAAAACAGTTATTTTAAGTGGGGTTCGTACACCTTTTGGGAAATTTGGAGGCGGTCTAAGTTCTAAAAAAGCTGTAGATTTAGGCGCTATAGCTGTCAAGGAAGCACTAGTACGTGCGAATGTGGAAGCTACAGATGTAGATGAAGTGATTCTAGGCTCTGTGCTACAAGGGGGACAAGGTCAAATTCCTTCACGCCAAGCTTCTAAATTAGCTGGAATCCCTTGGGAGGTAAAAACTGAAACGATAAATAAAGTTTGTGCATCAGGCTTACGCAGTGTCACTTTAGCTGATCAAATTATTCGTGCTGGAGATGAAGAAGTGATCGTTGCTGGTGGGATGGAATCGATGAGTAATGCACCTTACATGATGCCAAAAGCTCGGTGGGGTATGAGAATGGGTGATGCGGACGTTAAAGATTTGATGATTCACGACGGTTTAACATGTAGCTTCACTGGAGTGCATATGGGTACATATGGAAATGGTGTAGCTGCAGAATTTGAACTTAGCAGAGAAGAGCAAGATCAATGGGCTTTCAGAAGTCATCAACGCGCTATTTCGGCAATCGAATCAAGTAAGCTTGCTGAAGAAATTGTATCTGTTGAAGTACCTCAACGTAGAGGAGAATCTATCATTGTTGAGCAAGATGAAGCACCTAGAAAAGATACATCTATCGAAAAGTTATCAACTTTAAAGCCAGTATTTGATCAAACTGGCACGATTACAGCAGGTAATGCTCCAGGTGTTAATGATGGAGCTGGAGCTCTAGTTCTTATGAGTGAAGAGAGGGCACAACGTGAAGGCAGAGAACCTCTTGCAACAATCGTTGGGCATGCAGCTATCGCTGTTGAAGCTAAAGACTTTCCGAAGACACCTGGTTTAGTCATAAATGAAATCCTTAAGAAAACTGGAAAAACAGTAGACGACATCGATTTATTTGAAATCAATGAAGCATTCGCCGCTGTGGCATTAGCAAGTGGAAAAATAGCATCACTTGACCAAGAAAAAGTGAATGTAAATGGGGGTGCAGTAGCACTTGGGCATCCAATTGGAGCTAGTGGAGCTAGGATTATTATTACACTCATTCATGAGCTAAAGCGTCGTGGAGGTGGTTTAGGAATTGCTGCTATTTGTAGCGGTGGAGGCCAAGGGGATGCAATCATGGTTGAAGTTAAATAAGGTCAATAAATGCTGTTAACTAAGCTTTAGGTATGGGGGTATAGAAATGAATATAAAAAAAGTTATGGTCATTGGAGCAGGACAGATGGGGTCTGGTATTGCTCAAGTATGTGCGACAGCAGGCTTCTCAGTCATACTCAATGATATTACAGAAGAATTTGTAAATCGCGGCTTAGCTAATATTTCGAAAAATTTATCGAGACAAGTAGAAAAAGACCGTATGTCGTTAGAACAAAAACAAACGATATTAGATCGAATTACTCCTTCAGAGCAATTACAAGATGCAAAAGACATTGATATAGTCATTGAAGCAGCAGTTGAAAATATGAAAGTGAAGACACAAATTTTTGCTGAGCTCGATCAAATTGCTCCTGAACATGCTATTTTAGCAACAAATACATCATCACTTCCAATTACTGAAATAGCTGCAGCAACGAAACGTCCAGAACAAGTGATTGGTATGCATTTTATGAATCCTGTACCAGTTATGAAGTTAGTAGAAATTATACGTGGTTTAGCTACAAACGACGAGGTGTACGAAGCCATTGAAGCGATGACACACCAACTTAATAAAGTCCCTGTAGAAGTGAATGATTTTCCAGGGTTTGTTTCAAATAGAATTCTTATGCCTATGATTAATGAGGCGATTTATACGTTATATGAAGGTGTAGCATCCGAAGAGGCAATTGACCAAGTGATGAAGTTAGGGATGAATCATCCGATGGGTCCTTTAACGCTTGCAGATTTCATTGGTTTAGATACTTGCTTGTACATTATGGAGACATTACACGAAGGGTTTGGTGATGATAAATACCGTCCATGCCCATTATTAAGAAAGTATGTGAAAGCTGGGTGGTTAGGTAAGAAAACTGGCCGTGGCTTTTATGTGTATGAGTAATTAGTGATATGGGGGAACAGAAAATGAACCTGAATTTTACAGAAGAACAAGAAATGATGCGGAAGATGGTTCAAGATTTTGCACAAGCAGAAATTACCCCGTCCATTGAACAAATGGAGCAAGGAGTATTTCCACGCCACATTATAAATAAAATGGCGGGTCTTGGTCTTATGGGGATTACTATCCCTGAGCAATATGGCGGTGCTGCAATGGATTTTACATCGTATATTATTGCCATTCATGAACTGTCTAAAGTAAGTGCAACGGTAGGAGTCATTTTATCTGTGCATACTTCTGTCGGAACAAATCCGATTCTATATTTTGGAAATGAAGAGCAAAAACAAAAATATATACCTAAGCTTGCGTCAGGGGAATATTTAGGAGCATTTTGTTTGACTGAACCGAGTGCAGGGTCTGATGCCGCTAGTTTAAAAACGAGAGCAGAAAAACATGATGATTATTATATTATAAATGGTTCGAAAATTTTTATTACAAATGGTGGGGAAGCAGACACGTATATCGTATTTGCCCGAACTAATAAAGACCATATAGGCAGTAAGGGAATTTCAGCGTTTATCGTTGACAAAGATACACCTGGTTTAATAATTGGTAAAGATGAACACAAAATGGGTTTATACGGATCGAGAACAGTTCAGCTTTCTTTTGAAGATATGAAGGTTCCTACTGAAAACTTGTTAGGTGAAGAAGGTCAAGGATTTAAGATTGCAATGGCAAACCTTGACGTAGGAAGAATTGGCATTGCTGCTCAATCACTAGGAATTGCTGAAGCAGCTTTAGAACATGCAATTGCTTATGCCAAAGAACGACAACAATTTGGCAAGCCGATAGCTGCACAGCAGGGGGTCGGATTTAAACTTGCAAATATGGCTACAAATGTTGAAGCAGCAAAACTACTAGTCTATCAAGCTGCATTTTTACGGGAAAATCAGTTGCCATGTAGCAAAGAAGCATCGATTGCTAAATTGTTCGCTTCCAAAACGGCTATGGAAAACGCAACAGAAGCCATTCAAATATTTGGCGGATATGGATATACGAAGGAGTATCCTGTCGAAAGATTATTTCGTGATGCTAAAGTAACTGAAATTTATGAGGGCACTAGTGAAATACAACGGATTGTAATTAGCAAACATTTGTAAACGTTTTCTATCTAATTTAAGGGGGATTTTGATATGCATTTCAAATTATCTGAAGAGCATGAAATGATTCGCAAAATGGTCCGAGACTTCGCAAAAAATGAGGTTGCGCCTACTGCTGCAGAGCGTGATGAAGAAGAACGATACGATCATGGCATATTTAAAAAAATGGCAGAGTTAGGTTTGACAGGTATTCCTTGGCCAGAGGAATACGGAGGAATTGGTAGCGACTATTTAGCTTATTGTATCGCGATAGAGGAGCTATCTCGGGTATGTGCATCAACAGGAGTGACATTATCTGCGCACACATCTTTAGCGGGTTGGCCAATTTTTAAGTTTGGCAATGAAGAGCAAAAACAAAAATACTTAACTCCAATGGCGCAAGGAAGTGCAGTAGGTGCTTATGGTTTAACAGAACCAGGATCTGGGTCGGATGCAGGAGGTATGAAAACAACTGCAAGACTTGATGGTGATAGCTATATACTAAACGGCTCCAAAATTTTCATAACGAATGGTGGAATAGCAGACTATTACGTTGTTTTTGCAGTAACTGATCCTTCTCATAAACATAAAGGCACGAGTGCGTTTATTGTTGAAAAAAATTTCGCTGGATTTTCTATAGGTAAGAAGGAGAGTAAGCTTGGTATTCGTTCTTCACCAACAACTGAAATAATTTTTGAGGAATGTCGTGTACCTAAGGAGAATTTATTAGGTCAAGAGGGAGACGGCTTCAAAGTTGCTATGATGACTCTTGATGGTGGGCGTAACGGCATTGCTGCTCAAGCAGTTGGTATTGCTCAAGGAGCACTTGATGCAGCGACTGAATATGCAAAGGAAAGGCATCAATTTGGTAAACCGATAGCTGCCCAGCAAGGGATAGGCTTTAAGCTAGCGGACATGGCAACAAGTGTTGAAGCGGCTAGATTATTAACTTATCAAGCTGCTTGGTTAGAGTCAGAGGGTTTACCATATGGTAAGGAGTCTGCTATGTCTAAATTATTTGCAGGTGATGCTGCTATGAAAGTGACAACGGAAGCTGTACAAGTATTTGGTGGGTATGGTTATACGAAGGAATATCCAGTTGAACGCTTTATGAGAGATGCAAAAATTACACAAATATACGAAGGAACACAAGAAATACAACGCCTTGTAATATCACGCATGTTAACGAAATGACTAATTAGGTAATTAGAAGGTTAAGACAAAATACTAATTAAGGTGTGAGTTGATTCTTCCTCACACCACCTTTTTAAATAATCGTAGTAGAGGTAGGGTATATACCCATCAAACGATGCTTAAGATATATCTCCGCTGAAGGTTGTGATTTAATGAATAAACGAGAGGTGCTTGCTTCTGTTAAGGATGAGCAACTCGTTAAAAAGAGACGAAGCCAAATGATTAAAGGAGCAGTAACACTTTTCAAGGCGAAAGGCTTTCATAGGACAACTACAAGAGAGATAGCAAAGGCTTCTGGTTTTAGTATCGGAACTTTATATGAATACATTAGAACGAAGGAGGATGTTCTTTATTTAGTATGTGACAGTATTTATGATGAGGTGCATAACCGCTTAGAAGAAAATATCGATACAAAGCAAGGGACCACTGAAAGCTTAAAACTGGCTATTTCATCTTATTTTAAAGTCATGGATGAAATGCAGGATGAAGTACTCGTTATGTATCAGGAGGCTAAATCACTCTCTAAGGATGCGCTACCTTATGTGCTAAAAAAAGAAATAGAGATGGTTGGCATGTTTGAAAGTGTTATCAATCGCTGTGTCGAAAACAATGAATTTCATCTAAGTGATAGGGCGATAAAGTTGCTAGCACATAATATCTTTGTGCAAGGCCAAATGTGGGGCTTTCGACGCTGGGCACTTCAGAAATTATATAGTTTAGAGGAGTATATAGAACTTCAGACGGAATTATTACTAAAGGGAATAAGAGGGGGGCACCATGGATACTGAACAAGTATATCGTCCAACAAACCATATTCGTTTTGTGACAGCGTCGAGTTTGTTTGATGGGCACGATGCATCAATCAACATTATGAGGCGAATTCTCCAAGCGAGTGGCGCAGAGGTCATTCACCTTGGTCATAACAGATCTGTGGAAGAGGTAGTAAATGCTGCTGTTCAAGAGGACGTTCAAGGTATAGCGATATCTTCTTACCAAGGTGGTCACGTTGAGTATTTTAAGTATATGTACGACTTACTGAAAGAAAAAGGAGCTTCACACATCCGTATATACGGTGGTGGTGGCGGAGTAATCATTCCAAGTGAAATAAAAGAGCTACAAGAGTATGGAGTTGCTGGAATATTTTCTCCTGATGATGGGAGGAATTTAGGGTTACAAGGAATGATTAACAAAATGTTAGCAGAATGTGATTTTCCTACGTTGTCGACTTCATTAGCGGATGAAGTAGAAGAGGTAAAATCAAAAAATAGTAGGTCAATAGCAAAAATGATTACTGCTGCCGAAATAAATGTAAATGAATCTGAAGAGTTAGTTTCTACTACTCTAGAACGCATAAAGGATTTAGGACAGCATGTACCTGTTATCGGGATAACTGGTACTGGTGGTGCAGGGAAAAGCTCGTTAACCGATGAGCTTATTCGTCGTTTTATAAATGAAATTCCAAATATAAAAGTAGCTGTATTATCAATAGATCCTACAAAACAAAAAACTGGAGGAGCACTCTTAGGAGATCGTATACGCATGAATGCAATTTTTTCTCCTAATGTCTATATGAGAAGTTTAGCTACAAGAGGTTCAAAATCTGAGCTATCATTAGCTATTCATGATTCAATAGCTATTGTGAAGGCAGCTGGGTTTGATCTTATTATCGTAGAAACGAGTGGAATAGGTCAGGGAGATGCTGAAATTTCGGAAATTTGTGATCTTAGCATGTATGTAATGACGAGTGAATTTGGCGCACCTTCTCAGTTAGAAAAAATTGATATGATTGATTTTGCGGATATGGTAGTCATTAATAAATTTGAAAGAAAAGGATCCGAGGATGCTAGAAGACAAGTACAAAAGCAATATCAACGCAGTCATATGTTGTATGATAAAGAGCTAGATGAAATGCCAGTTTTCGCCACAATGGCTAGTCAGTTTAATGATCCTGGTACGAATACATTATTTGTTGCTTTAGTTAACAGAATTAATGAAAAATATAGTACCAATTGGACGACTGATTTGCAAATGGTAACAGATGTTGAAAAGCAAAATATAATTATTCCGAATGATAGACGTCATTACTTAAGGGAAGTTTCTGATACAGTGCGAGACTATCATCAAAAGTCTGAACAGCAAGTGCAAGTTGCTCGAAAGCTCTATCAACTTGATGGTGCAATAGCAAGTGTAAAAGAAAAAGAAGGTAATGAGGCTGTTATTTCCTCGCTAATAGCGATAAAAAATGAATATGATAATATGCTAACGAAGGAATCAAAGGCTATTTTAGAAGGTTGGGGAGAACGAAAGAAAAAATATTCTTCTAAACAATTTACCTCATTGATTAGGGGAAAAGAAATAGTAACTGAGTTAACTACGAAAAGCTTGTCAGGCTTAGATATACCTAAAATTGCTTTGCCGAAATACGAGGATTTTGGAGAGATTTTACGCTGGGTTTACAAAGAGAATGTACCTGGGGCATTTCCATATTCAGCTGGCGTATTTCCTTTTAAGCGTCAAAGTGAAGATCCGAAGCGTCAATTTGCAGGTGAAGGGACACCTGAGCGAACAAATAAAAGGTTTCATTATTTATCAAAGGATGATGCGGCAAAACGGTTAAGTACAGCATTTGATTCAGTTACATTATATGGGGAGGACCCAGATTATCGCCCTGATATTTATGGGAAAGTCGGAGAAAGTGGTGTAAGCATTTGTACGCTTGATGATATGAACAAGCTATATAAAGGATTTGATCTATGTCATCCTTCGACATCTGTCTCTATGACTATTAATGGCCCTGCTCCAATCATTTTAGCTATGTTTATGAATACTGCATTTAGCCAACAAGTCGAGAAAATTGAACATGAATTATCCAGACAATTGACAGAACATGAGCTTGAAGAAGTTAAAATGAAAACATTAGCCAATGTCCGTGGAACTGTTCAAGCAGATATTTTAAAAGAAGACCAAGGTCAAAATACGTGTATATTTTCAACAGAATTTGCTTTACGAATGATGGGAGATATACAAGAGTATTTCATAAATAATAATGTACGAAATTACTATTCTGTTTCAATTTCTGGCTATCATATTGCTGAGGCAGGAGCAAACCCTATTTCACAGCTAGCCTTTACGTTATCCAATGGATTTACGTATGTTGAGTATTATTTGAGTCGTGGTATGAATATTGATGATTTTGCACCAAATCTCTCTTTCTTTTTCAGCAATGGTCTCGACGCTGAGTACACTGTAATCGGAAGAGTTGCCCGTCGTATTTGGGCGACTGTTATGCGCGATAAATATGGAGCAAACGAAAGAAGTCAAAAACTAAAATATCATGTTCAAACTTCAGGGCGTTCATTACATGCCCAAGAAATTGACTTTAATGATATTCGAACTACTTTGCAAGCACTGATGGCACTTCATGATAACTGTAATTCATTACACACTAATGCCTATGACGAAGCGATAACAACTCCAACTGAAGAATCTGTAAGACGTGCAATGGCGATTCAAATGATTATTACGAAAGAACATGGGTTGACTAAAAATGAAAATCCAATGCAAGGGTCTTTTATTATAGAGGAACTCACAGATTTAGTTGAAGAAGCTGTTCTACAGGAATTTGATCGTATCAACGATCGTGGAGGCGTGTTAGGTGCGATGGAAACACAATATCAGCGAGGAAAAATCCAAGAGGAATCGATGTATTATGAGATGAAAAAGCATTCTGGAGATTTGCCGATCATTGGTGTAAATACGTACGTGAATCCTAATCCTCCATCTGAAGATGATATTAATAATATGGAGCTAGCTCGAGCGACTAAAGAAGAGAAAGAAACGCAGATTCATAATTTAACAAGCTTCCACAAACGGAACGAAAATGTTGTAGATAAAGCGCTGGAAAATTTGAAGTCTACTGCAAAAAACGGAGGAAATATCTTTGAAGAATTAATGACAACCGTAAAAGTAGCGAGTCTAGGCCAAATTACAAAAGCACTCTACGAAGTAGGCGGCCAATACCGCCGTAATATGTAAAAAGAAAAGCGAAAGTGCCTTGTTTATCCCCGACAAGCGCTGGAAGCATTTCACTTGAAGTCGCTTTTTGACTTCATGAGAAATGGTGAAGCGACTCGAGGGGATAGGCACTGTAGCTGGACAGGAAGAAAAGCGAAAGTGCCTTGTTTATCCCCGACAAGCACTGGAAGCATTTCACTTGAAGTCGCTTTTTGACTTCATGAGAAATGGTGAAGTGACATCGAGGGACTAGGAGGCGTAGCTAGACAAAAAGAAAAGCGAAAGGCGCCTGCTTATCGGCGACAAGCATAAGGCGAGCTGGCTAGAAGGTTGCTTTTTAACCTTCTCGTCGGTTTGACTTATGACCTCGAGCCGATGGCGCCTGTAGCTGGACAGGAAGAAAAGCGAAAGTGCCTTGTTTATCCCCGACAAGCACTGGAAGCATTTCACTTGAAGTCGCTTTTTGACTTCATGAGAAATGGTGAAGTGACATCGAGGGACTAGGAGGCGTAGCTGGACAGAAAGAAAAGCGAAAGGCGCCAGCTTATCGGTGACAAGCATAAGGCGAGCCGGCTAGAAGGTTGCTTTTTAACCTTCTCGTTGGTTTGACTTATGACCTCGAGCCGATGGCGCCTGTAGCTGGACAGAAAGAAAAGCGAAAGGCGCCCGCTTATTGGCGACAAGCATAAGGCGAGCCGGACAGAAGGTTGCTTTTTAACCTTCTCGTCGGTTTGACTTATGACCTCGAGCCGATGGCGCCTGTAGCTGGACAAAAGAAAAGCGAAAGTACCTTGTTTATCCCCGACAAGCGCTGTAAGCATTTCACTTGAAGTCGCTTTTTGACTTCATGAGAAATGGTGAAGAGCCTTCCAGGGAACTGTCTGTATGACTTTTGGTACTATTAATTAACATTTTTCACAAATACATAGAATTGAGTAGCATAAAGTGGTTGAATTTGTTTATAATGAATGGTATTACTTAGAGTGGAAGCAATGAAAGGAAGTGTCCCTTTTGAGTTTAAAACAATATTCGTTGGACCAATTAAAAGAAATGTCACTTATTGAGATTGCATTTGACATTTTATCAAGCAGAAAGAAACCTATTATATTTAAAGAGTTAGTAGATGACATTACAGCATCTCTTCATTTATCCCAAGATGAAATAAACGCAAAGATTTCTCAATTTTATACTGATATAAATATTGATGGGCGGTTTATTTGTGTTGGTGAAAATCTATGGGGACTAAGATCTTGGTACCCTTATGAGAAAATTGAAGAAGAAGTGACTCCTACGGTAAAATCGAAAAAGAAAAAATCGAAAAAAGCATCTGACAAAGTTACAAAAAAAGTAGAAGAAGAGAGTTTCGATGATCTTGACGATTTTGAAGAAGAAGATATCGAGCTTGATTTAGATGACATCGATGACCTTGATGAGGAAACTGATGATGATCTTGAAGAAGACTTCGATCTTGAAGAAGATGATGAAGATCTTGAATTAGATGACGAGGAAGATTTATAATACGCTTGACTTTTATAAATGAACTAGGTAGAATCTTTTTTGGGCTCTTTAAAAAAGAACTTATCTTAACTATTAAAATATCCTGCTCCCTTACGAATATTCGTAAGAGGGGCATTTTTTATTTTTTAGGATAAGAAATCCACGGTGCTGTGCACTTAAAATGATTATCCCCTGTTTTAAAGGTTTTGCCGTTTTATACAATCTAGCGGACCTATTAAGTAAGGTGAACGAAAAGCAATGATACTTAATAGTAATTTTTATCGTGCTTTTTGAACATCCTCATATATATAGGATTTTGAAAGGGGAAAAACAATGACAAAATATATTTTCGTTACTGGCGGAGTTGTATCATCATTAGGGAAAGGTATTACAGCAGCATCATTGGGAAGATTATTAAAAAATAGAGGGTTAAACGTAACGATTCAAAAGTTTGATCCATATATTAATGTCGACCCTGGAACGATGAGTCCATATCAACACGGAGAAGTTTTTGTTACTGATGATGGAGCTGAAACAGATTTAGATTTAGGTCATTATGAACGATTCATAGATATAAATTTGAATAAATACAGTAATGTGACTACAGGAAAAATTTATTCAACTGTATTAAAAAAAGAACGACGTGGTGATTATTTAGGTGGAACTGTTCAAGTTATACCACACATCACGAATGAAATTAAAGAACGTGTCTTTAGAGCTGGGAGAGAAACAAACGCTGATGTTGTTATTACAGAAATCGGTGGAACAGTAGGGGACATCGAATCTTTACCATTCTTAGAAGCAATACGACAAATTAAGAGTGATATAGGAAGAGACAATGTAATGTACATTCATTGTACATTGGTTCCATATCTTAAAGCAGCTGGCGAAATGAAAACAAAGCCAACACAACATAGTGTAAAAGAGCTTCGTAGCTTAGGAATTCAACCAAATGTTATCGTTGTTAGAACAGAAATGCCGATATCTGATGATATGAAAGATAAAATTGCATTGTTCTGCGATATTGACTCGAAGGCTGTTGTAGAAATGCGTGATGCGGATACATTGTATTCTGTGCCACTTGCAGTTCAAGAGCAAAAGCTGGATCAAATCACATGTGATCACCTAAAGTTACCTTGTAAACCTGCTGATATGACTGAATGGGAAGAGCTTGTTAATAAGGTGAAAAACCTTTCGAATAAAACAACAATTGCCCTTGTTGGTAAGTATGTTGAATTACAGGATGCATATATATCAGTTGTTGAGGCAATGCGCCATGCAGGTTATGCATTTGATACAGATGTCAATATTAAGTGGATTAATTCAGAACATGTGTCGAAAGATAATGTTGTTAATCTACTATCAGAAGTAGATGGTATTTTAGTACCGGGCGGTTTCGGTGACCGAGGCATTGAAGGGAAAATTTTAGCAATTCAGTATGCGCGTGAAAATAAAGTTCCATTTTTAGGAATATGTTTAGGGATGCAATTAGCTTCTGTTGAATTTGCACGTAATGTTGTTGGCTTGCAAGGTGCTCATTCTGCGGAAATAGATCCTGAAACACCGCATCCTGTCATTGATTTATTGCCTGAGCAAAAAGATATTGAGGATTTAGGTGGCACATTAAGATTAGGTCTTTACCCATGTAAATTATCAGATGGAACAAAAGCCTCTGAGGCCTATAAAGATGAAGTTATTTATGAGCGTCATCGTCACCGCTATGAATTTAATAATCAATATCGCCAAATGCTTGAAGAAAAAGGGTTTGTATTTTCTGGGACAAGTCCTGATGGACGTCTTGTAGAAATAATCGAATTAAAAGATCATCCTTGGTTTGTTGCATCACAATTTCATCCGGAATTTACGTCACGACCAACAAGGCCTCAACGATTATTCCATGACTTCATCCAAGCTTCAATAGTAACAAAAGCGTAGCCGACTGGTAGTCCCGACAAGCACTGGAAGCATTTCATATGAAGGCGCATTTTGCCTTCGGATGAAATGCTGAAGCGACCTCGAGGGAGTAGGAGGCGAAGCTTGAGGAGAAAAGCGAAGCCCACCCGAATACACCGTTGCTTATGTTTAAGCAACGGTGATTAGGGTAAATTGTGACAATCCGTTAGTTTTCGTCGATAATTTCTTCAATTGTATAAGCAAGTCCATAGTAAGCAAACAAAGCTGCCATCATTGTAGGTAGACCAAAGCGCGTGCCATCACTATTTGGAATTAATGGTTTGATAAGTTTTGTATCGATGTGTACATCCACTAAATCAGTTAATGAAGTTTCATTTTCTTGTGAAGAGTCTGCTGATATAGCTACAATTGGTATACTAAGGTTCATAAGTGATGTTGCACTTTCAATTGCCTTTTCATCTGTTGAATATCTTGTGACTAAGAGTACTCGATCTGTTTGATGAATTGAAGCAAAATCATCATGCATAGACAATCTTTTGATTTTAGGTAAAGGTTCTGTTCCGATAGATGCTTCTATTGCAATAGCTTCCATTTCATGAATTCCGAGCACATATATTGACCCATCTCCAATAATAGCTTGTGCAAGCAGCCTAGCCCCATCTTCTATGTGATTTTCTTCGTTTTCTGTAATTTTTTTGAATAATCCCGTTAGCTGAGTAGTAAATATTTTTAACATGCAGTGTGAATCCTCCAGTGGTTTATTAATTCAAGCTAAAAAGTCAATCCGCTAGAAAACTTTCGAGCTAATTCTTCATTACTTAACTTTTCTTTAGCAAGTTTAACTGTAATAGTAATTAAATTCAAATTCCTAAATTTGATAGTTTCAGCTATTTAAACATTGCTGTTTTTTCATCAGTTGTTTTATATTAAGAGATAAACTCAAATACAAAATTATCGGTTGAACACCTTTTCTTATTTACAACTGTGTAAATCTTATAAAAGTTCATTCAACTGAGGTAATTTAGTAAAAATAGCGATAAAGTTAAAGATAAGAACCTTTGCTTTAAATTGAATAATCTAGGAAGGAATGTAAAATAAAATCAATATAAAGAAGGAAAATGTGAAATTAACGAGAAATAAAAGTAGTTAAGTAGGGAAACTTATTTTGAGGAGTGAAAAAGAATGGGGCACAAGATACTAATTGTCGATGATCAGTATGGCATTCGTATATTACTCAACGAAGTATTTCAAAAAGAAGGCTATGTAACATTTCAAGCTTCTAATGGAGTTGAGGCATTAGATATTGTGAAAAAGCACTCTCCTG
Source organism: Cytobacillus sp. Hm23 (assembly GCF_051842895.1). Taxonomy (NCBI): domain Bacteria; kingdom Bacillati; phylum Bacillota; class Bacilli; order Caryophanales; family Bacillaceae; genus Cytobacillus; species Cytobacillus sp. Hm23. The sequence goes on along the minus strand of NZ_JBPXRQ010000009.1, from coordinate 133,843 downwards.
ACTTAGTATTGCTAGATATGAAAATTCCAGGTATGGATGGAATAGAGATATTAAAGAGAATGCGGGTAGACGATCAAGAAATAAAGGTCAAGGTCATTATTATGACAGCGTATGGTGAGTTGGACATGATTCAAGAAGCGAAGGATTTAGGAGCGATTACTCATTTTGCTAAGCCTTTTGATATTGATGAAATTCGTGTAGCTGTGAAAGAGCAATTGTCAATTGGTTCTGTTAAACAATGACTTTTTAGTGAAAATTGCTATGTAAGCGATTACTACTTGAACGAAACTATTGAGCTTTGACAAGTAAGTTGGTATGCTATGAAATGTAAATAAGTTATGATCAAATGTGAGTATTCTTCAAACGATTACAATTGCACTGTTCCATAAATTTTGTGAATGTCTCTAATAACATTTGGACAGTACATAGTAATTGATGAATATGGATACTCTACATATGATGAACTTATAGGAAAATATACTAATTAGCTGCCTTAAGGAGGATAATGATATGCCTTTAGTTTCTATGACCGAAATGCTTAACAAAGCAAAAGACGAAGGATATGCAGTTGGACAGTTTAACCTGAACAACTTAGAATTTACACAAGCAATTTTACTAGCTGCTCAAGAAGAAAATTCACCAGTTATTTGTGGTGTTTCTGAAGGTGCTGCTCGTTATATGGGTGGATTTAAAACAGTTGTAAAGATGGTTGAAGGATTAATTGAAGATTATAACATTACAGTTCCTGTGGCGATTCATTTAGACCATGGTTCTAGCTTTGAAAAATGTGCTGAAGCAATCCATGCAGGTTTTACTTCTGTTATGATTGATGGTTCTCATCATCCACTTGAAGAAAATATTGCTATTACGCAAAAAGTTGTTGAACTTGCACACCTACACGGAGTTTCTGTGGAAGCGGAATTAGGCCGTATTGGTGGTCAAGAAGATGATTTAGTAGTCGATGATGCAGATGCAATGTATGCAATTCCATCTGAATGTGATCAACTTGTTCGTGAAACTGGGGTAGACTGCTTTGCACCAGCTCTAGGTTCTGTCCACGGTCCCTATAAAGGTGAACCTAATCTTGGCTTTGATCGCATGAAAGAAGTTATGGAATTAACAGGTATTCCTTTAGTGCTTCATGGTGGAACAGGAATTCCTACGAAAGATATTCAAAAGGCTGTTTCATTAGGAACATCAAAAATTAATGTAAATACTGAAAACCAAATTGCTTCAGCTAAAGTCGTTCGTAAAGTATTAGCTGAAAAAACAGAAGAGTATGATCCACGTAAATACTTAGGACCAGCTCGTGAAGCTATTAAAGAGACTGTTAAAGGTAAAATGAAGGAATTTGGTTCATCAAATAAAGCGTAAGTCTTACCAAAGGAATTACACATCAATTCTATATTGCGTGTTTTTCTTAGCTATTAGAACATTTTCATATAGTGATTGTTCATATGATATGGTAGGCTAGCCAAATAATCTATATACACGGAGAAACCGCCCTTGCACAACTATTGTGCATTATTTCATTATCTTTGTAGATACTTGAAATGAAGGGCGGTTTTGTTTTTTTTCTTCAGCTTCTTTTCATAAGATTTGCTGCGATAGTTCCTTATTGCGTGTAAAATGACCAGAACTCATGTATATTTATTAGTACGAAATACAACGAATAATGCTAAAAAATTGTTTTATTATATTTATTTAGGAGGAATAATGATAATGAAATTTTTTATTGATACTGCAAACATTGAAGAAATTCGTGAAGCTCATTCAGTTGGGATTTTATCTGGAGTAACGACAAATCCAAGTTTAGTTGCAAAAGAAAAAAATGTTTCCTTTCACGATCGTCTACGTGAAATAACTTCGCTCGTACCCGGATCAGTTAGCGCTGAGGTTATTGCTACAACAGCACCAGAGATGATTGAAGAGGGAAAAGAGCTTGCTAAGATCGCTCCAAATATTACGATTAAAGTTCCGATGACTATTGAAGGCTTAAAAGCTGTGAAAGCTTTTTCCGATGAAGGAATCAAAACGAATGTTACGCTCATTTTTAATGCAAATCAAGCGTTGCTTGCTGCAAGAGCTGGAGCTACTTATGTATCACCTTTCCTTGGCCGTTTAGATGATATAGGACATAATGGTATGGACTTAATTGCAACGATTGCAGAAATTTTTAATGTGCACGATCTAGAGACGGAAATTATTGCTGCCTCTATTCGTCACCCAATGCATATAACAGAAGCTGCGCTAAATGGAGCTCATATCGCTACTGTTCCTTATAACGTTATTATGCAACTTTGTAATCATCCATTGACAGATCAAGGTATTGAAAAGTTTCTAGCAGATTGGAATAAAAAAAATGACTAGAAAGTATTTTTAAAAGGATTATTTCCATACATTATTTTTGCTTTTTCGTGTAAACTATTAGATAATACTTAATTTATATGGATAAATATACCAATTTATTATAAATCTATATTTAGTTTACTTCGCTATGGTGGATGAAAAGGGAGGCAAAAAATAAGTGTTGGAGGAATATATCGAACCGAGTTTTTTGAGGAACTTTTGATGATCCGCTTAGAAGGGAGAAAAACATGGAAAAGTTAAAAATAGCCGGTGGTTATCCGTTAAAGGGATCAGTGAAAATTAGTGGTGCTAAAAATAGCGTCGTTGCTCTTATTCCAGCAACGATCTTGGCGGATTCACCTGTCACAATTGAAGGTATACCAAATATATCTGATGTACAAATGCTAGGTGGTTTATTAGAGGAAATCGGTGGTAACGTAGTACTTAATGATAAAGAAATGACTATTGATCCTACTAATATGATTTCTATGCCTTTGCCAAATGGTAAGGTGAAAAAATTACGTGCCTCTTATTATTTAATGGGTGCGATGCTTGGTCGATTTAAAAAGGCTGTAATTGGGTTGCCTGGAGGGTGTCATTTGGGACCTCGACCAATTGACCAGCATATTAAAGGCTTTGAAGCACTTGGGGCTCAAGTAACTAACGAACAAGGTGCGATTTATTTACGTGCTAATGAGCTAAGAGGTGCCAGAATATATTTAGATGTAGTAAGTGTTGGTGCAACGATTAATATTATGTTGGCAGCTGTCAGAGCAAAAGGAAGAACAATTATTGAGAATGCTGCAAAAGAACCTGAGATTATTGATGTTGCCACTTTACTCTCTAGTATGGGTGCAAAAATCAAGGGTGCAGGAACGGATGTCATCCGAATTGACGGGGTAGAGCATCTTCACGGATGCCGTCACTCAATCATACCAGATAGAATTGAAGCTGGTACATATATTATTATTGCAGCAGCAACTGGAGAACAAGTATTAGTAGATAATGTAATACCGTTACATCTCGAATCACTTATTGCTAAGCTACGTGAAATGGGTGTTTCAATTGAAACGAGCAATGATCAAGTGCTAATTTCTAGTTCAAATAATTTAAAGGCAGTCGATTTAAAAACACTTGTGTATCCGGGCTTTCCGACAGATCTACAACAACCTTTTACTTCTTTACTAACAAGGGCACAAGGTACAAGTATTGTTACTGATACGATTTATGGTGCACGCTTTAAGCATATTGATGAATTGAGACGTATGAATGCGAATGTCAAAGTAGAAGGTGGCTCATCCATTATTTCGGGTCCAGCTCGATTACAAGGTGCAAGAGTACGAGCGAGTGATTTGCGAGCAGGTGCTTCATTAGTTGTAGCTGGTTTAATCGCTAATGGCATAACAGAAATAACTGGATTAGAGCATATTGATCGTGGGTATAGTCACCTTGAAGATAAGCTTTCAGGTCTCGGTGCAACGATATGGAGAGAGAAAATGACCGAAGAAGAAATAGAGCAGTTACAAAACTTATAAATATAGTGTTTACACTATTTGATTATTGATAAGACAAATACAAATGATCATCCAAAAAAAATAAAAGCTATAGCAACTTTAAAAAACGTAACTAACTGTTTAAAAGTAGGAAAAAATAGCTACAAGGTGTACGAAAAGAACCTTTGATAAAGTTTAATATATGCTCACTGCTTTTCAACTTGCGTTTTTTAAAGTAAACTGTAAAGTTGAAAGGCAATTTTTTGGGGGGAAGCACGTATGGAACGAAGTTTATCTATGGAGCTTGTTCGGGTAACTGAAGCAGCTGCTTTAGCATCAGCACGATGGATGGGTCGTGGGAAAAAAGATGAAGCAGATGATGCTGCAACTTCTGCAATGAGAGACGTATTTGACACTGTACCAATGAAAGGTACTGTTGTAATTGGAGAAGGTGAAATGGACGAAGCACCGATGTTATACATTGGTGAAAAGCTTGGAACTGGTTATGGACAACGTGTCGATGTTGCTGTTGATCCACTTGAAGGCACTAACATCGTTGCTTCAGGTGGATGGAACGCGCTTGCAGTTTTAGCTGTTGCTGATAATGGAAACCTATTGCACGCACCTGATATGTATATGGATAAAATAGCTGTCGGTCCAGAGGCAGTAGGACATATTGATATCGATGCGCCTGTAATTGATAATTTGAAGGCTGTTGCAAGGGCGAAAAACAAAGATATTCAGGATGTTGTTGCAACAGTATTGAACCGCCCTCGACATGAGCATATTATTGCACAACTACGTGAAGCAGGAGCGAGAATAAAGCTGATCGATGATGGAGATGTAGCAGGAGCTTTTAACACTGCGTTTGATCATACTGGTGTTGATATTTTATTTGGCTCTGGTGGCGCGCCGGAAGGTGTTCTAGCTGCAGTTGCTTTAAAATGCTTAGGGGGAGAAATTCAAGGTAAACTCCTACCACAGGATGATGCAGAGATAGAACGTTGTAAATCTATGGGACTTGATGTTAGTCAAGTTTTACGTATGGAAGATTTAGTTCGTGGTGATGATGCTATTTTTTCAGCAACAGGTGTTACAGATGGTGAGCTTCTTAAAGGAGTTCAATTTAAAGGCACCTATGGTTCTACTCATTCGATTGTCATGCGTGCAAAATCTGGAACGGTTCGTTTCGTAGAAGGAAGGCATAGTTTGAAGAAAAAGCCAAACCTTGTCATTAAGTAATATAATTTTTAACTAGCTAAACGAGGGTTTTCTTAACAACCCTCGTTTTCTTTGACTGTTTTCGCATTATTTGTAGCTTTTCGTACTAAGAGTCAAACACATACACAATTAGAGTTCTTGGTATCTTTTCACCACTATTAATGGGTACTAATTCGATAACAATAGCAAGAAAGTATACGAAAAGAGCCTTTTCTTTTAAAAAAACTGTCTTTGCCATGATTGATAAAGAACTAAATTAATGATGGTGAAATTTTTTTCCTGTAAAAGGTGGTTACTATTGTTTTTTATTACAACAAACATGTATGATACTTTGCAATGTTATCTTCCCTCGTTATCTAATTGTATAAATTTAGCAAAAACTATATAGGAAGAGCCATATATTATGCTGAATGGCTTATTTCATCTTCCTTACTGTACATTGTTCTTTCTCCAATAGTAGTAAGTTAAAAAAGTATATTCTGTTTTTTATGGAAAATGTACTGGTGAGACGCTTAGATTAGATATGTTTTGCTGTTAGGATTAAAAAATAGTTGAATATGTATACGAAAAAAGGGTAAAATAGAAAGTGCTACGTAAAAGAAAAACTTGTATTCTTCTTTTTTTGCTTCATGTGAAAGCCTTCCAAACCTTCGTTTTTCAATACTGACAAATAAACTAATGAAAAATGAACAAGCAATGCGGAAAAAGAATTATCATTAATTCTACCTCTTTAATAAGATAGCTCACCTAACTATTATTCATTCCATTTTTTACCTACTTATTTAGAGGAAATAATAACATTTAAAGAGTGGTGTTTATATGAGTCTAACAATTGGAAAGTTAGAGGAAATGAAGTTAAAGGAATTGTACGAGCTTGCTCGTGAATATAAAATAACTTATTATAGTAAGCTTACGAAAAAGGAATTAATCTTTGCCATTTTAAAGGCAAGGGCGGAGAAAGACGGATTGTTATTCATGGAAGGTGTTTTAGAAATAATTCAATCTGAAGGGTTTGGCTTTCTAAGACCAATTAATTATTCTCCAAGCTCAGAGGATATCTATATTTCTGCTTCGCAAATTCGTCGATTTGACCTTCGAAACGGTGATAAGGTTTCTGGGAAAGTAAGGCCTCCTAAGGAAAATGAGCGATATTATGGATTGCTACACGTAGAAGCAGTTAATGGGGACGATCCTGAAACAGCTAAAGAACGTGTACACTTTCCTGCATTAACACCTTTGTATCCAAATAGACAAATTAAGCTTGAAACAGCTCCACATAAATTGTCGACACGCATTATGGACGTTACAGCTCCTGTTGGCTTTGGACAACGTGGTTTAATTGTAGCTCCTCCAAAGGCTGGTAAGACAATGCTGTTAAAAGAAATTGCAAACAGTATTACGACAAATCAACCTGATGCTGAGCTTATTGTACTGTTAATTGATGAAAGACCAGAGGAAGTAACAGATATTGAACGTTCTGTTGCAGGAGATGTAGTTAGTTCAACGTTCGATGAAGTACCAGAAAATCATATAAAGGTTGCTGAGCTTGTACTGGAGCGTGCGATGCGACTTGTTGAGCATAAGAGAGATGTAATCATTTTAATGGATAGTATCACACGATTAGCACGTGCGTATAACTTAGTTATACCACCAAGTGGACGTACATTATCGGGTGGTATTGACCCAGCTGCTTTCCATCGTCCTAAGAGATTTTTTGGAGCTGCTAGAAACATTGAAGAAGGTGGAAGCTTAACGATATTAGCTACTGCATTAGTTGATACCGGTTCAAGAATGGACGATGTCATATATGAGGAGTTCAAAGGAACTGGAAATATGGAACTTCATTTAGATCGTTCATTAGCAGAGAAAAGAATTTTCCCTGCTATTGATATTCGTCGTTCAGGAACACGTAAGGAAGAATTATTAATTCCTAAGGATCACCTTGATAAGTTGTGGGCGATCAGAAAATCTATGTCAGATTCACCTGATTTTGCAGAAAAGTTTTTAAGAAAATTAAGGAAATCAAAATCAAATCAAGAATTTTTCCAAATGCTTGAAGAAGAATGGAAAGCGATGGGACATTCGTCATCAAGGCGAGTTTAAATTTTTGATGAAAAATGAATTGTTAGTATCAGGTAGTTGCAAAAGATGAGAACCCTTGTTATAATTTCTCATGTGTATTTCTAGATGGAATCTGTTAATGGGGTTATTTCCTATTTTGCTCCATTCTAGATGAATAAGAAAGTGTTCTAAACATTTCTTTTGCACTTTTTAATAACCTCGATAACTCTGTCTCAGATGATTCAGGGCGGAAGGAGATGAAAATAATGAAAGCTGGAATTCATCCAAATTATTCAAAAGTAACGGTTAAATGTGCTTGTGGAAACGAGTTCGAAAGTGGCTCTGTAAAAGAAGAGGTGCGTGTTGAGATTTGCTCAGCTTGTCATCCATTCTATACTGGACGTCAAAAATTCGCTTCTGCAGATGGACGTGTAGATAAATTCAACAAAAAATACGGCCTTAAGTAATCAAGTAAAACAGGCGAGTTATTCCATATCTTGCCTGTTTTTTACTTTGTTTTATACTTAGTTAAACATAAAAATATTTGATGTGAAATTATAGAAAAAAGGGAGACGCCGTTTCATGTATGTTATGAAGCAAACTGGCTGGCTTGAACTAATTTGTGGCAGCATGTTTTCTGGAAAGTCTGAAGAATTAATTCGACGAGTGAGACGTGCGCAATTTGCAAAGCAAAGTATTCAAGTTTTTAAACCACTTATTGATAATCGCTACAGTGATGAAGCAGTAGTATCTCATAATGGGACATCTATTATTGCTCATTCTGTAAAAGATTCACAAGATATTATTTCGAATGTAACGTCTACAACAGATGTAGTAGCTATTGATGAAGTTCAATTTTTTGATGAAGGCATTATTCAAGTTGTTACGCAATTAGCCAACCAAGGTCATCGTGTCATAGTTGCTGGTCTAGATCAAGATTTTAGAGGAGAACCGTTTGGGCCTGTTCCTGCGCTAATGGCTATAGCTGAATTAGTGACAAAGTTGCAAGCTGTATGTGCGATTTGTGGTTCACCAGCGAGTAGAACTCAGCGATTAATAGATGGTAATCCTGCTTATTATGATGAACCAATTATTTTAGTAGGAGCATCAGAATCATATGAACCTCGGTGTCGTCATCATCATGAAGTACCAGGTAAACGTAGCATGAATATGGGGATAAACAGTAATAATGTCGGAAAATAATGCGCAGCAAATAGTTGTGCATTTTTTATTGGCTAAACTACATAACTCTTGTTTTTAAGTCTCTTTTCCGAGGCTTTATTGCTATTTTTACTAAGGCTCTTTTAATAAACTTTGTTGCTATTGTTACCATATTAGTATCAAATAAGTGGTTTTATATTGTAAGTCATCGTTATAAATATGAAAAGGTGCACCGAAATCAGGTTGTGTAATATGAAAAACAACAATCAATGTGAATTGTTAAGGTCGCCATATGAAAAACAATCAATACAAAAATATCCTTGTTGTTGTTACTATGTTAAGTATATACCTTGTTGAATACCTCTGACGGATAACGAGAGCTATCATACAATGACGACATTTCTTTGACTCCTTTGTTAACGTATAATATAATTACAATGTTATGGACTAAAATTGAGGTGAATGATGTGTTTGATCGTTTGCAAGCTGTAGAAGAGCGTTTTGAAAAATTGAATGAGCTATTAAGTGATCCTGAAATCGTAAATGATCCTAAAAAATTACGTGATTATTCTAAGGAACAATCAGATATACAGGAAACAGTTCAGAAATATAGAGAATATAAATCTGTAAGCGAGCAACTTCAGGATGCAAAAGCAATGCTTGAAGAAAAGCTTGATGCTGATATGAGAGATATGGTGAAGGAAGAGATTAGTGAACTTGAAAGTAATGAGTCCGAAATTGTGGAGCAATTGAAAGTTCTTCTTATTCCTAAAGATCCTAATGATGATAAAAATGTAATTATGGAAATACGTGGTGCAGCAGGTGGAGATGAAGCAGCTTTATTTGCAGGTGATTTATACCGAATGTATTCTCGTTATGCCGAGATTCAAGGGTGGAAAACCGAGGTCATAGAAGCTAGCTCAACTGGAATTGGTGGCTTTAAAGAGATTATTTTTATGATTAATGGTAAAGGTGCCTATTCAAAGATGAAATTTGAAAACGGTGCACACCGCGTTCAGCGCGTTCCTGAAACTGAATCTGGTGGTCGTATTCATACGTCAACAGCTACAGTTGCGTGTTTACCTGAAGCAGAAGAAGTTGAAGTAGATATCCATGAAAAGGATATTCGAGTGGATACCTTTGCTTCAAGTGGGCCAGGTGGACAAAGTGTAAATACAACCATGTCAGCTGTTCGTTTAACGCATGTACCAACAGGTACGGTAGTATCTTGTCAGGATGAAAAGTCACAAATTAAAAATAAAGAAAAAGCGATGAAAGTATTACGTGCACGTGTATATGATAAGTTTCAACAAGAAGCACAAGCTGAATATGATCAAAATCGTAAACAAGCTGTAGGCTCTGGTGATCGTTCAGAGCGTATACGGACATATAACTTTCCTCAAAATCGTGTAACTGATCATCGAATTGGCCTAACAATTCAAAAGCTAGACCAAATTTTACAAGGTAAGCTAGATGAATTTATTGATGCGCTTATATTAGAAGATCAATCCAAAAAAATGGAGCAAGACGATAATGAGTAAGCAAAAGAGAAAAATATATGAAGCCCTGAACTGGGCTTCTTCTTTTTTAAAGGAATCTAATAGGGATGACAATGTAGGGGAATTATTGTTACTTCATCATCTTCAAATGTCGAGAACACAACTGTTTAGTAACATGAGAATGGACATCGATAATGAGATAGATAGAAAGTTTACTGAAGATATACACACTCATTGTAGTGGTGTTCCAGTTCAACACATTATTGGATATGAGTATTTTTACGGAAGAACCTTTCGTGTAAACAAAGAAGTATTAATCCCTCGTCCAGAAACAGAAGAGCTTGTGCAAGGGGTCCTGCAACGTATAGATAAGCTATTTCCAAGTGCAAATAGAGTTAACGTAGTAGATGTTGGAACTGGGAGTGGTATCATTGCTATTACATTAGCTTCCGAGCGAAAATCATTACAAGTCACTGCAACTGATATTGCAATAGAATCATTAGAAATTGCCAAGTGGAATGCTGAACATCTCGAGACAGAGGTTACGTTTATTCAAGGGGATTTGCTAACGCCTTTTATGAATAGTGATACAACTTTTGATGTGATCGTCTCGAACCCTCCTTATATTCCAAGTAAAGAGATAGATAAATTATCCCCAATCGTAAAAGATTATGATCCTATGCGTGCATTAGCTGGTGGTGAGGATGGACTCGATTTTTATCGTCGTTTTATGACGCAACTACCATACGTATTAAGTGAGAAGGCAATTATTGCTTTTGAAGTAGGCGTTGGACAAGGTAAGAGTGTTCAATCATTACTACAACAAACTTTTAGAGATGCAGTTGTTGAGGTTGTATTTGATATTAACGGCAAGGATAGGATGGTCTTTGCTGAGATATCATAATATGAAGATTCTTATTTAGGCTATTTTTTCTCAGAGTTCACCTTACCTTCTTATAAATTTTAGGCTCGGATAAAGCGTATATTCATGTCCATTGTTAATAACAATAGACGAAAAGAGCCCTTATTTATCTTCCTATCCCTTAAGGTCACTTCGCCATTTCATAAGAAGTCAAAAAGCGCCTTCATATGAAATGGCTCCAGTGCTTGTCGGGGATAAGCAAGGCACTTCCGCTTTTCTGTTTGTCTAGCTACAGGCGCAATCGGCTCGAGGTCATAAGTCAATTCGACGAGAAGGTTAAAAAGCAACCTTCTAGCCGGCTCGCCTTATGCTTGTCGCCGATAAGCATGCGCCTTGCGCTTTTCTGCCCCTCTACTAGATTTTTTTCATTTTACTAGTTTAAGATTTTTTTATATTGTCCACACTGTTTTAGTGAAGGGGCGGTGCTAGTAAATGGGGAAGAAAAACATTGCTATTATATATATTTTATTATTAGTTTTTGGAGTTAATATTGTGTTTTACGGGGAGCAAACAAGTGTGCAGGCAAATGATACTGTCATTATTCCAGATGAGGCGATACGTTTGCGTATACTTGCTAATAGTGATTCTAGTGAAGATCAAGCTTTGAAAAGGCTCATTCGAGATAAGGTCAATGAACAAATTACACAATGGGTTGAAGAATTGACTTCAATTGAAGAGGCAAGAAAACTAATCAATACCCGTGTTCATATGATAGAGCAAATTGTTGAATCGGTACTAAGTAACCAAGGTAGTAAACAAATTGCTAGTGTAGACTTTGGCGAAGTAAGTTTTCCAACGAAATTATATGGAAACTATTTGTATCCTGCAGGCGAATATGAGGCAATTATAATTACGTTAGGTGATGGTGCTGGAGCTAATTGGTGGTGTGTTTTATTTCCTCCTTTATGCTTTTTAGATTTCTCTAACGGTGAAGCAGTTGATATGAATGATAACAGTGGGGATGAACTAAAGCAAACGAAAGAAAAGCAAGATGAAAAGGTTAAAGTGAGATTTTTTCTTATCGAATGGCTTTCAAAGTTGTTTGATTAGGACTCACTTCAGAACTATGTTGCAAAGTTAACTAAATAGGTGAGGAAAGATAATGGTTTTAACAAATAGCCATTGTTTTTAAAGAAGAGAAAGTACCATGAACGCTAATTGAATAATTGTATTACCTTCGTATAATAACAATAATTATTACGAAAAACAGCCTTAATTAATAAAAGTGTGTTATTTAGATAAATGAAATGATCTCTCTATTTGATATTCTAGTTTTAGTAATCCACAAGTTATCCACTATTACATGAGCTTTATCCACATTTTGTGGATAAAGCTTGTTTTCTAGTGTTGAATATTTTATAGTTTTAATAGCTTATCAACATGGTGGTTATAAATTAAAATAGTATATTGATGAAGATACTAATGTTGAAATAATAATACTTATAAGTAACTACTGCAGCTAAGAAGATAGGAGTGAGATAGTTGAGTACTAAAGTTTGGGTTGTGGATGACAACATGATTAATCCACAAAGTTATCCACATATTAAGCAAGCTGCCCAGTTGCTTAATCAAAATGAGGTTGTAGCTTTTCCGACTGAAACTGTATATGGATTAGGGGCAAATGCTTTGTCGGACGAGGCTGTGACTAAAATTTTTACTGCAAAAGGACGACCAAGCGATAATCCACTTATCGTTCATATTGCAGAGAAAAAGCAGTTGTATGATATTGCGAAAAATGTATCGGATGTAGCATTGAAGTTAATAGATTATTTTTGGCCAGGTCCATTAACGATTGTTTTAATGAAAAAAGAAGGAATCTCTGACAAAGTTACAACTGGCTTACGTACTGTTGCTGTTCGAATGCCTAACCATGAAATAGCTTTACAGTTAATTAGAACAAGTCAGTTACCAATTGCTGCTCCCAGTGCGAATCTTTCTGGACGACCAAGTCCTACCTCAGCAAAACACGTACACGATGATCTAAACGGCAAAATAGCTGGAATACTAGATGGTGGTCTTACTGGAGTAGGTGTAGAATCAACTGTCTTAGATTGTACAGGACAAATACCAGTAATACTCCGACCTGGTGGTATAACAAAAGAGCAGCTTGAGGAGGTTGTGGGTAAGGTGGACATAGATCATGCTTTAGTTGAAGAAGGTCAAACACCTAAGTCACCTGGAATGAAATATACCCACTATGCCCCACAAGCCCCACTGTTCATTGTGCAGGGAACAAGTGGTTTTTTGCAATTAAACATTGATAAACGAAGAGCTAGTGGAAAACGTGTTGGAGTGATAACTACTGATGAAAATAAACATAAATATAATGCAGATGTCGTTTTAAGTTGCGGACTAAGGAACGATTTGTACAGTGTTGCTAGTAATTTATATGGTGTTCTTAGAAAATTTGATGACACACAAGTAGATGTTATTTTAAGCGAGAGTTTTCCTTATGAAGGAATTGGCCATGCAATTATGAATCGTTTAATGAAAGCTGCAGCACATCAGACGATAAAACAAAAATAGTACCCTTTTCTTCTATTTCCAACAGTACAAGCATATGTTTAAGAAAGTCGTTTTGTGATTATATAGGCTATTTTTATTTGCGTTGTTATGTCGTCGCTTTAATAACAAGATGACACGAACGATTACGAAAATTAACAATCAAATCGAAAACAGCCTTTGCATATGTTTATCTAGACTGGTCTTAGGGATGTTTGAACTTCCTTTACTAGATAAAGTGTAGGAGGTAGGAGGACGATGGGAACGCTATTTGGGGAAATAGTTACTTTATTTATCATGGCATTTGCTTTAGGAATGGATGCTTTTTCTGTAGGTCTTGGGATGGGATTAATCCCTCTACGTCTAAAGCAAATTTTTTATATTGGTGTGACGATAGGCTTGTTTCACATTTGGATGCCATTGGTAGGAATGGTTATTGGAAGGTTGTTGTCCGAGCAGTTCGGTGCAGTTACTTCGTATGCTGGTGGTGTATTATTATTACTACTCGGTATCCAAATGTTTATATCGTCCTTAAAAGAAGATGAATCATCATTAATAACCCCTGTTGGATTCGGTTTACTTATTTTTGCTTTAAGTGTAAGTTTAGATAGTTTTTCTTTAGGTTTAAGTTTAGGGATGTTTGGGGCGAGAACAGCAATAACCATATGTATGTTTGGTCTAGTGAGTATGGTCTTGACTTGGACAGGGTTGCTATTAGGTAGATCAGCTCAAAGGTGGTTAGGAACATATGGAGAAGCATTAGGGGGAAGTATTTTATTTGCTTTTGGTATTAAACTACTTTTGGCTTGAAGAAATAATTATGAATAGTATAGTTAGAAAATCTTGGTTCATCCGTATTGAATTTTTATACTTGTCCTCCTTAGTAACCTAGCTCCCATAAGGTTAATTTTTTTGCATAAAATAATAATAAATGTATATTATTACCTATATAATGCGACAAATTTCGATTATAATGGTAGTGATGGTATAATTTTTTGTAGAATATAGCCGTAAATCAAAGAATTTCAAACACCATAGAAGCTAGAACGAAAGTCATATATAGATTTAATAGCATCGGAGGATTAGAATGACAAAGATACTATTTGTATGTACTGGGAATACGTGTCGCAGCCCAATGGCAGAAGCGTTATTAAAACATAAAAACATGGGTAATATTCAAGTTCGATCAGCTGGTATTTATGCAAATAATGGAAGCGCTGCATCAGCTAACGCCAATGAAGTACTTAGAGAAAAAGATATTGTGTTAGATCATATTTCTAGTCAGCTTGAAAAAGAACATATTGATTGGTCCACATATATTTTGACGATGACGAGCAACCATAAGCATCTCATTGTGAAAGCATTTCCCGAAGCTCTATACAAAACCTATACATTAAAAGAATTTGTTGAAGGTGAAGGTGGAGATATTAGTGATCCGTTTGGTGGTTCGGTACAGACGTATCGTCAAACAATGCTTGAGTTAGAGCGGTTAATTGAGAAGTTATATAAAAAACTTATATAAAGGTGCTTTTCTTAAACTTTGTTGTAATTTTTGCAAAACCAAAATAGCTAAATGAGGTTTTACGCCGTTGGCATCATTTTATAGAAGAAAAGATGCCACGAAACACTAGTTGTATATGTGCTTATTTCTTGGCACGACAAAAACATCAATGCGCAAACAACATAAATAAACAAGGGGATATATTGTTTTATATTATGGAAAGGGGAGTCTTATTATGGGAGAGAAGAAGAAACGGTATAAATTTGGTTTAAGGCTTAAGCTAGTATTGTTTATTACCACTGTAGCGTTAATTACATACTCTACTTCAGCGATCTGCATCTATTATTTTTATGATTTCGTTAATGGTTACTTTGCGTTAAGTGAAGAAGCTTTCACGATCATTACTTTAGTGTTAGGGATCTTTTGGTCTAGTATATTGGCATATTTAGTTGCAGGGTTGATAACTAAACCATTACAAAAATTAGAAGCGGTTGCAATGAATGCAGCGAATGGCCAAATTAATGAAGATGTTCCTGTGAAAAAAGCGGATGATGAGATTCGGTCATTATCTATTGCATTTAATAAGATGCTAAAGAGTTTAAGAGAAATGGTACATAATATTGAAGATAATTTTGCAAATACGAATAACAAAGTGATAGAAATATCAGCTGCTACAAATTCAGCATCGGTACAAGCTGAGAACATTGCTCACACGATTGAGGAGATCTCTAAAGGAGCAGATAGTTCAGCTGTCGCTGTTCAAAGTACAGCAGAATCTGTTGATGATGTGCTGATGTTGGCGAAAGAAGTACAAGATAAAGCAGTAGCATCTGAACACCTTTCTAAAGAGATGGTTAACCGCTTAAATGATAGTAAAGTAGTTATACATTCTCTCGTTTCAGGAATTCAAAGTTTAGCGGAAAATAATCAACAATCTTTAAATGCGGTTGGTAGATTAGAAGAGAATGCAAATAAAGTAGAGAATATTATTTCATTAGTTGGCGATATTGCAGAGCAAACGAATTTGTTAGCGTTGAATGCATCCATAGAAGCTGCTCGTGCAGGGGAGCATGGGAAAGGTTTTGCCGTTGTAGCAGAAGAGGTTCGTAAGCTTGCGGATGAGAGTGGAACAGCCGTCCAAGGAATAACTGAGTTAATCAAAAACATTCAGCTTGAGGTTCAGAATGTCGTTCAACAAATTACAGATCAAGTAAATGTAGCAAATAACGAGGCAAATAAAGGATCAGAGACAAACCAAGCCATCGCAGAAATGACTGAATCAGTAAATGAAGTCGTTGAAGCGGTCAAATACATTACTAAATACGTGATGCGTCAGATGGATAGTATTAATCATACTGCTGTACAATCTCAAGAAGTCGCTGCAATAGCTGAGCAAACATCAGCAGGAGCAGAAGAAGTAGCAGCCTCTACGAACGAACAGGCATTAGTTATTGAAAATATTGATAAACTCGCAACTGAATTATCGGGACAAGCTGATAACTTGAAAAAAACAATACAACAATTTAATTGTTAATTACGTATTATAGCGAACTAAGTTCGTATTACACACACGCAATGAGAACAGCGCGAAAGATCTTAGTTTGTTGTTATTGTGAGTAGGTCGAAAAACCATAAACACTGTCAATAAGTTAACGAGTATAATTAATTGAGAATATGACGCAAAAAAGTTTTAGTTAGCTATACGATTATTCGTAGCAAACTAAAACTTTTTTAATAGGCTATTTTCGCATTGATTGCTGCTTTTCGTTATAAGATATATGTTCGTATACATTTAGCGTTCGTGGCATCTTTTCTACTTTTAAAATGATTGAGCTCTCATAAAGCTCACCATACGGTTCTTATTTAATAAAATCAGCCACAAAGTGATCATAAGTCTGTTCATAAACGTTTGTTACTACGGTGTTACTGAAGGAGCTTTAGTCATTTTGTAGGTACTTATTAAAAAAAGTGGCAGTATTATCATAAAGTGCTGTGCGGAAATTTGTTTTACCTATAATCCTCTATTAATTACTTTCTCGTTATTTATTCCAACCTTTTCTTTCTATTAAACTTGTAATGTGAGCGATATGATGGTGCCCATGCCAAGCATAAATACCGATAGCTGTTTTTAATTTAACTACTCCTGAATCTGGATGAATAAACTGCTTTTCTAAATCGCTAGGTTGTAATGAGCGCAATAATACTACCCACTTTTTATGTAAAGCTGTTAATAGATCTAGTGATAAATCAATCGGTGCTGATGAGGAATCGTGTAATTGTGCAAATCCTTGTTGATCATAAGCTTTAATATGTGGCTCATTTTCAGTCAGCGTCCACTTAAATCGAATAAAACCATTGATATGAGCATCTGCCACATGATGTACAACCTGTCTCACCGTCCATCCCTCTGGCCGATACGCGGTATTTAACTGTTCTTCCGATAAACCTTTTGCAGTTTGTTGAAGCATTAAAGGTGTTTTTTCTATTTGACTGATCCATAGGTCTAGTTGTTCTTTGGGTAAATTATCGTCTAGCTTAGGTTTACCTATCGGGTATCGTAATTCTTCCATCTGTCTTCCTCCTTACTTCGATTGAATGTTTAACATTATTTTACACGAAAAAAAGTTAATCAAATAGTTAAAGGTTAAATTAAAACTATATAATCTTTCTACTGAATAGATTGTCTCAGCTCGGAAGAGATTTAAAATTTACGTGTAACAATGTGCATAAAGTATTTGCTTGTTCTATTCCAAATAAACTATCATATAGACGGATACCTCTTTGGGACAATATTACGTAAATGGAGGCTTAATAATGAAAATAGCAATTGCATCAGATCATGGTGGAGTAAATATTCGTGAAGAAATTAAAAGCTTAATGGAAGAGATGAACATAGATTATGTTGATCTAGGCTGTGAATGTGGCGAATCAGTTGATTACCCTGATTATGCACTTCCAGTTGCGGAGAAAGTAGTGAGTGGAGAGGTTGATAGAGGTATATTAATATGTGGTACTGGGATAGGAATGAGTATTGCGGCTAACAAGGTGAAAGGAATTCGATGTGCGCTTGTTCATGACTTATTCAGCGCTAAAGCAACACGTGAACATAATAATAGCAATATTTTGGCTATGGGTGAGCGAGTAATAGGCCCTGGACTAGCAAGAGAGATTGCAAAAGTTTGGTTGACTACTGACTTTGAAGGTGGACGACACGAGAATCGAGTTAACAAAATTACTGAATATGAAAAATAAAACGAAGGAGAGCGAGACGACATGAGTGCTGATATATTAAAATGGCAGCAGCAATTACATATGATTTTAAGTGAGTTCCAACAAATTGCATCGCTAGGGAATCAACAGCTGTTAGTCGTTGGTTGCAGTACGAGTGAAATCTTAGGCGAACGAATAGGAACATCTGGTACGATGGAAGTTGCAGAGATGGTCGTTAAAGAATGTATGGTATTAAAAGAGATGTATGGTTTACAAATTGCATTTCAATGCTGCGAACATTTGAACAGGGCGTTAGTTGTGGAAAGGCAAACAGCACTAGAAAAACAGCTTACAGAAGTAACAGTAACACCTATTCGTTCTGCAGGTGGATCGGTACCTACATATGCTTATCACCATTTCGCTGATCCGGTTGTTGTAGAGTTTATAAAAGCAGATGCTGGTATTGATATCGGTGATACTTTTATCGGGATGCATATTAAACATGTGGCTGTTCCAGTTCGGTGCTCCATCAATCAAGTTGGACATGCTCATGTCACCCTTGCTAAATCAAGACCAAAACTTATCGGTGGTGAACGAGCTGTTTATGCGAGTAACAAAGAAAATAAACAATGTTAATTTTTTTCTGTTTTAACAGCGCTTTTGCCTGCCTGCGATTAGTGTGGAATTTTTCATACGTGTAAGAATCTTATTAATATGAAATGGAAGGATGATGATGATAATGGAATGGGAAAATGATGCAAAAGAACTATATGAGGAGTTACTTAAGCTAATTCCAGTTTTTGCGCGACCAATGGCTAAAAAGGGAATTGAAAGAAGAATCCTTGAAATATCAGATAATAAAATATCAATGGATGAAGTTATAAGAGGGTATGTTATGGCAGCACCTGGAAACATGAAGGGGCGTGTCATTGATGTGTTAAAAGCTAAAAACATCGACCTTACCCCGTACAAGGATATAATGGGATAGTTTGTTGACTGTTTTGCAATCAGTTAATGCGTGATAATAATAGTGTTTTCAATAACGATGTTATTAAAACAGTAGAATCATTTTTTAACATGGCTTTTCGTAGGTGATATAAGTTTTTAACAAAGAAATTGTTTTTTAGGTGACAACGTCTAACGAAATAAACATAGGGATAGCATCGTTTCTACAAGAAAGGATACATGATGAAAACAAGACGGATAACGACGGAGAATGAATTAAAAACGGCATTTCATATTAGAACAACAGTGTTTGTAGAGGAACAAGGGGTACCGTTAGAAGATGAATTTGATGAATACGATCAATTAAACGGAAAATGTGATCATGTCCTTGTTTTTATCAACGATGAAGCTGTAGGGACTGGTAGAATTCGTTTTGTTGATGGGCAAGGGAAACTTGAAAGAATATGTGTCTTAGCTCCATACCGTAAATTTGGTGTTGGAAAAGTGATTATTCAAGCACTTGAAGAAATAGCCGAGGATAAACAAATAACAAGAGTGAAGTTACACGGTCAAACGCAAGCAGAAGGCTTTTACAAAAAGTTGGGTTATGATATTTTGTCTGATGTTTTTATGGAAGACGGCATTCCACATGTATTAATGGGGAAAGGTTTGAATGTTAGTAGTTCCGAACAATAACACCACAACAAGTGTTGTTTGTTCTTTTTTTCGTAGATTGGGGTATAATCATGTGCTATAATAGAAATTAATTTTCGGAAAAAACATATGGGCAGAAGCCATCGGAGGGGATTTATATGAAAAACTTATCGCAGCAAGATCAAACCGTTTTTAAAGCAATGACTGAAGAATT
This sequence comes from Cytobacillus sp. Hm23, assembly GCF_051842895.1. Lineage (NCBI taxonomy): Bacteria > Bacillati > Bacillota > Bacilli > Caryophanales > Bacillaceae > Cytobacillus > Cytobacillus sp. Hm23. Next base: position 114,111 of record NZ_JBPXRQ010000009.1, on the reverse strand, counting down.
GACTAGACAGCGCACAAAAATTGAATTAATTGCATCTGAGAATTTTGTAAGTGAAGCAGTAATGGAAGCACAGGGATCTGTACTAACAAACAAGTATGCAGAAGGTTATCCTGGTCGACGTTATTACGGAGGCTGTGAGCATGTTGATGTTGTTGAGGATATTGCGCGTGACCGCGCAAAACAAATCTTTGGTGCTGAGTATGCAAATGTACAACCACACTCAGGTGCACAAGCGAATATGGCTGTGTATTTTACGATCCTTGAACAAGGCGATACAGTGCTAGGAATGAATTTATCCCACGGTGGTCATTTAACTCATGGTAGCCCCGTCAATTTTAGTGGAGTTCAATATAATTTCGTTGAATATGGTGTAGATCAAGATACTCATCGTATTAATTATGAGGATGTTCTAGAGAAAGCTAAACTACACAAACCTAAATTAATTGTTGCTGGAGCTAGTGCATACCCACGAGAAATAGACTTTAAGCGTTTCCGAGAAATTGCTGATGAAGTAGGGGCTTATTTAATGGTTGATATGGCTCATATTGCAGGCTTGGTAGCTGCAGGCTTACACCAAAATCCAGTTCCTTTTGCAGATTTTGTTACAACGACAACTCATAAAACATTACGTGGACCACGTGGTGGTATGATTTTATGTAAGGAAGAGTACGGTAAAAAGATTGATAAATCAATTTTCCCTGGTATTCAAGGTGGCCCGCTTATGCATGTCATTGCTGCAAAAGCAGTTTCATTTGGTGAAGCACTTGAAGACAGCTTTAAACAGTATGCAGGAAATGTAATAGCTAATGCTAAGCAACTTGCTGAGAGTTTAAAAGAAGAAGGCATCACACTAGTTTCAGATGGTACTGATAATCACCTTGTATTACTAGATGTTCGTTCGTTGAATATTACAGGTAAATTGGCTGAAAAAATACTTGATGATGTAGGTATAACAGTGAACAAGAATACAATACCATTTGACCCTGAGAGCCCGTTTGTTACTAGCGGAATTCGTATAGGTACTGCTGCTGTAACAAGCCGTGGCTTTGATATAGAGGCTATGAAAGAAACGGCAGCAATCATTGCATTTACGCTCAATAACCATGATAACGAAGAAAAGCTTAAAGAAGCGAAAGAACGTGTAGCAACTTTAATGAAGAAATTCCCATTATATGAAGAGAAATAATATGACATAAGCTAGACTGCATTTTGCAAGTCTAGCTTTTTGTTCGTAATATAGTGTTAAATTTAGGTAATTATTCGATTGAAATCGGGACTGAAACCTATAAAGAAAACTATCCTCATTTGAAGAGATGTTATTTATAATGCTTTTCTCATCGATATGATTTTTGTAGAGCATTTTATTATAAGAATAAATATGATGAATCACCCTTAAATGAGATAGGATTGAGGAGCTTGCGCTTTTCTTAAGTGAAACTTGAACTGTTGGAGGTTTTTCTGTAAAATCAATTGAAGTGAAAACGAAAAGGAGAGATATTAAGATGGCAAAAGTATATGTGTTTGATCACCCCCTCATTCAACATAAACTTACATATATTCGAGATAAACATACAGGTACGAAAGAATTCCGTGAATTAGTTGATGAAGTAGCGACTCTCATGGCATTTGAAATTACGCGTGATCTTCCACTTGAGGATGCGGTTATTGAAACACCTGTTAATAAAACAAATTCAAAAATATTAACAGGGAAAAAATTAGGTATTATTCCTATTTTAAGAGCTGGCTTAGGAATGGTAGATGGCATCTTAAAGTTAATTCCTGCTGCAAAAGTAGGACATATTGGACTGTATCGTGACCCAGAAACATTGAAACCAGTTGAATATTATGTGAAGCTTCCTTCTGATGTAGCTGAACGTGACTTTATTGTAGTGGATCCGATGTTAGCAACTGGAGGTTCAGCAGTTGAAGCAATTCATTCATTAAAAAAACGTGGTGCCAAAAACATTAAATTAATGTGTTTAATCGCTGCTCCTGAGGGTGTTGAGGTAGTTAAAACTGAACATCCTGATGTTGATATATATCTTGCTGCTTTAGATGAAAAACTTAATGATCATGGCTATATTGTTCCAGGTTTAGGTGACGCTGGTGATCGATTGTTCGGAACGAAATAAATTCATATTTTTTGAAAATCAAGTAGAGCAGACTTTACTTGATTTTCTAGGTTTGTTAAGGGTCTGATTCCTCTCAATCTATTGTATTTACGCTTGAGGGTTATTGAATTTGACCTTTTTCGTTTAATCTTTACGTAGTCAAATGGTATAACTAAGATAACATTGTTAGTGGAGGCGTCTTGTGATGACTAAACGAATAAGAGTGATGACGATTTTTGGAACTCGTCCTGAAGCAATTAAAATGGCACCGCTAGTACTAGAATTACAAAAACAATCCGAGCATTTCGAATCGATTGTAACTGTAACCGCTCAGCACCGAGAAATGCTTGATCAAGTTTTACATATTTTTGGAATTACGCCTAATTATGATTTGAATATTATGAAGGAACGTCAAACATTAACTGATATTACAACGAGAGGGCTTCAAGGCTTAGAAGATGTAATGAAAAAAGTACAACCAGATATCGTACTTGTACACGGTGACACGACAACAACTTTTGTGGCGAGTCTTGCTGCGTATTATAACAAAATTGTTGTCGGTCACGTGGAGGCTGGACTTCGTACTTGGAACAAGTTTTCACCCTTTCCAGAGGAAATGAACAGGCAATTAACGGGAGTATTAGCTGATTTACACTTTGCTCCAACTTCTAAAGCACAAACTAACCTTTTAAATGAAAATAAAGAGGAACAAGGAATATTTATTACAGGGAATACTGCGATTGATGCGTTAACAACGACAGTGAAGGATCAGTATACACACCGTATTTTAGATCAACTTGGTCATGATCGACTAATTTTATTAACAGCACACCGTCGTGAAAATGTTGGCGAACCGATGCTGAATATATTCCGTGCGGTGAAACGTCTTGTTGAAGAACACGGTGATGTTCAAGTTGTATATCCTGTTCACTTAAATCCAGCTGTAAGAGAGCTGGCTAATGACGTATTAGGAAATGATTCACGTATTCACTTAATTGAACCATTAGATGTAATTGATTTTCATAATTTTGCTTCAAGAGCTCACCTCATCTTGACAGATTCAGGTGGCGTTCAAGAAGAAGCACCTTCCTTAGGAGTACCTGTCCTTGTCCTTCGTGACACAACCGAACGCCCTGAAGGTATTGATGCAGGTACATTAAAATTAGCAGGAACTGATGAAGATACGATCCATCAGTTAGCAACTGAACTTCTCACAAATAAGGAAGAATATGAGAAGATGGCACAAGCGAGTAATCCATATGGTGATGGCGAAGCATCTAAGCGTATAGCGGAAGCTATAAAGTATTATTTTAAACAATTAGCTAATAGACCAGCAGATTATTTAATATAGTTATTGTTAAAAAAGGCTCATTTCGATTGTTGCTATTTTTATCTAATTAGCACCAAAAAAGTAGTTTTATATGGTTAGTCATTGTCGTCCAGAAGAAAAGATGCCACGAACTCTAATGTGTACGTGTTTGGCTCTTAGGACGAATGCGAAAACAGCAATTAAAAAAGACTGATGATTGTCAGTCTTTTTTAGTTTGGACAGTAAAAGTGGTTGCTTGGACAGTAAACCCAGAAGTTTCGACAGTAAAGTATAAATTTTGGACAATAACACCGCATTTTACTCGAAATTAACATGTTTCCTCACATAAAATCATTCCATTCGTATAAAACTATAGCCTGAGGTGATGCTATGCGATTAATCAGGCAAATGAACCTAGTAGTTCTTCTTATCTTACTTCTATCATTGAATCCTTATCATCATGATGAGTTTAAAGCAGCAAATCAAGTTATAACCTACCCTGATCGACCCCCTATACCAAAATTTGTTCCAAATAAACAAGAGAAGGCTATTATTGTCGTTGAGGAAGAGCATTTTGAAAGTGCGAAAAAGCAATTATCCAACTCACTTTCTTCAATACGTGTTTATCAAATATATGAAATAGCCTTTAAAGGGTTTGCAGTAGAAGGTAAGTCACAAGATATACATAAACTATTACAGAAATCATGGGTGAAGCACTCTTCTTCAGTTTCCACATATCGTGTAACGCTTGAAAAGAGTGTTCCTTTTATCGGTGGTCATGAAGTAAGGGGGCTGTTTGATCCTGAGGATGTAAGACTAACTGGAAAGGGTATGAGAGTCGGTGTCATTGATACAGGGGTAGATTATACACATCCAGATTTACAAAGAAACTACGGAGGTGGATTTGATGTTATTGACGATGATAATGACCCAATGGAGACGATTGCTGCTGAAGGGTTACCCACACTGCATGGTACTCACGTAGCTGGAATCATTGCAGCGAATGGAAAGGTGAAAGGGGTCGCACCAGAAGCAGAAATTATCGCATATCGTGCATTAGGTCCAGGAGGAGTTGGTACGAGTGATCAGGTCATTGCAGCTATTGAAAAAGCGATTGAAGATCAAGTAGATATTATTAATCTATCTCTAGGAACTACAGTGAATGGGCCGGATTGGCCTACTAGTTTAGCGCTTGATAAAGCTGTTGAACAGGGCATCATTGCTGTCACGTCAAGTGGTAATTCTGGTCCTAGCATTTGGACGGTCGGCTCACCTGGTACGTCCGTAAAATCGATTTCTGTTGGTGCTTCTACTCCTCCAATGCATAATCCTTTTATTAAAGTCGCTTTACACGATGAAGAGATCGAGTTATCTACTATGCAAGGTTCACATGCTTGGGACATAAACAAACCGACTTCATTTGTTCTTGGCGGTCTTGGTACAAAAGAAGATCTAGTTGATGTGAAGGGGAAAATTGTTCTTATTGAGCGCGGGAAGATTACTTTTACAGAAAAAGCACTGAATGCTCAAAAAGAAGGTGCAGTTGGCGTAATTATTTATAATCATAAAGAAGGAGATTTCCTAGGAACTCTTGAGGAGCAGCCAACAATTCCTGTAGTATCAATGTCACAACAAGATGGCATATGGCTAAAGGCACGGCATGAAGAAGGTAAGAGGCTATTGTATACATCTCAACGACCTAGTAAGGACGTGTTAGCTGACTTTAGTTCAAGAGGGCCTGTAACATATACTTGGGGTATTAAGCCTGATATTGTCGCTCCAGGCGTGGCGATTGATAGTACCGTCCCGAATGGCTATTTACAATTACAAGGCACGAGTATGGCGGCTCCCCATGTGGCAGGGGCATGCGCGTTAATAAAACAAGCTCATCCTGATTGGACTCCAGAGCAAGTAAAGGCAGCTTTGATGAATACAGCTAAAATTCTAACGAAGGAGGATGGGAGTTTATATGAGCCCTATGAACAAGGAGCTGGAAGAATTCAACTTGCCGAAGCCATTAGAGCAAGTACTTTAGTATATCCTAGTTCAGTTGCCTTCGGGCAATTTCAAACAGAGGATGTTCGGCTAACGAAAAAAGTGACACTCACCATTGAAAATCAATCTACAAAGCGTGCTTATTATGCATTTGAATATCCAAAGCATCAGGCTGGACTACAATGGGGTTTGCCTATGTCCTTTACATTACAGCCTAAAGAGAAGAAGCAAGTTGATGTTAAATTTGATATTACACCAAATATGTTTGAGGGTGGCTTACATACAGGAGCATTTGTCATAAGAGAAAATAACAAACGTATTACATTACCTTATCTCTTTGTAGTAGATGAACCGGATTATCCAAGGGTGATGGGCTTTGAATTTACAATTGGAGACGAACCAGCTACATATCAATATGAGCTATATTTGCCTGGTGGTGCTGAAGAATTAGCTATAGCTTTGTATGATCCAGATACATTTCATTTTATTACATATTTAGACTGGCAAAAGGATGTAGAGCGAGGTTTATTTGAAAAAACATTATCGCTTGATGAAGTTCCAGCTGAAGGTGTTTACAAAGCAATTGTCTTTGCCAAAAAAGAGGGGAAAGAGGATTCGTTTGAAACAATGGTAGTAATAGAAGACATCGCTAACAACGAAAAATAGTGTAATCTAATAATATAACATTTTGTCGGCTTATGTAATGTGAACATTTCACAACAAACAGATTGACATTGACTATGTGCTATTGTATGCTTACAAAGGATGTAAAAAATAAGGCTTACAAGCGGGTAAAAACAAGACTTTTCAGACATTTTTTAATGCGTTTTGAAAAGTATTATTGTGAGGTTTATGTCGGAATGCGTCAAAACCAACGACACCCTTTACGAGCGATGGCACTAATGTCGACCATTCTCTCGCAACTAGTAGGTTCAGTTTTATTTGGCATTTTTTCTGGAAGATGGATCGATAGTAAATTGGAAACGGCACCATTGTTTTTAATTATTGGTCTTCTTATTGGACTAGCAGCTGGTGTATTAGCTATGGTGCGCTTGATCAACCACTATTTTTCGGGAGATTCCTAATTATGCAAGATTTGCAGCAATTGTCTATACGTTATAGAAAATACATATTATTTCTGCTTTCAATCTACGTGTTAGGTTGGGGGTTCACACCATATCAATCGGTTTTTTTAGGGTTGATATTTGGTACAATAATAAGTTTGTATAATTTATGGATCATGGTTCGTAGGTCAAACCGATTTACTAAAGCGGTGGAAGAAGGTACTAAAGTTCGTTCATTAGGAACATTTAACCGGATGGCTTCAGCTGCACTTGTCGTGTATATTGCATTACAATATCCAGACAAGATTCATTTATACTCAGCAATATTGGGATTAATGACGATCTATATCGTCATTATAATAGATTATTTTTTTCAACTCATTCATCGCGGGGAAGAGAGGTGAATAATAAATGAATCATGGAGCTCCAATTGCAGAATTTTTTGGCCTTTATTTTAATTTAAGTAACGTATTAATGATGCTAGTTACTGCTACAATTGTATTTATTATCGCAGTCATCTGCACTCGTTCACTATCTATGAAACCAACAGGTAAGCAGAACTTCATTGAGTGGGTAGTAGACTTTATTAAAGGAATTATAAATAGCTCGATGGATTGGCAAACAGGTGGAAGATTTTTAGCGTTAGGATTAACGTTATTCCTATACATCATTGTTGCCAATATGTTAGGTCTACCATTTGCGGTTCAAGTAAATGGTGAGCTATGGTGGAAATCACCGACTGCTGATCCAGTCGTTACGCTAACATTAGCGATAATGGTTGTTGGATTGTCACATTATTATGGTGTGAAAATGAAAGGTGTAAAAGAATATGGAAGAGACTTCATCAAACCATTTCCTTTTATGTTGCCATTTAAGATTATCGAAGAGTTTGCTAACACATTAACATTGGGTCTTCGTCTTTATGGGAATATATTCGCAGGTGAAATTCTTCTAGGGTTACTAGCTGGTTTGGCTACAAGTGGGTATCTTGAAAGTATCGGTTCTGGAATTATTGGAACTATAGCTTCAATTCCGCTTATGTTAGCTTGGCAAGGTTTCAGTATATTCGTTGGTGCAATTCAAGCGTTTATCTTTACAATGTTAACAATGGTTTATTTGGCACACAAAGTGAGCCATGACCATTAAATAAATCTACTCGTTCAAAATTAATTTTTTGGACACATCTTTTTAAATCATACTATTACTTTCACAAATTAAAGGAGGACTTTTTATTATGACAGGTTCTGTTGGTTTATTAGCAGCAGCAATTGCAATTGGTTTAGGAGCACTAGGTGCTGGTATTGGTAACGGTCTTATTGTATCTCGTACAGTTGAAGGAATGGCTCGTCAGCCTGAAGCACGTGGTATGTTACAAACAACAATGTTCATTGGGGTTGCACTAGTTGAGGCACTTCCTATCATCGCTGTTGTTATCGCATTTATGGTAATGGGTTCATAATAGTAGATCTTTGATTAGTGGGGTAATGGCGAAGAACATGTTCAAAGAACCTTCGCCATTCCTTTTGTTTAAATAATATAAATTTAATTTTCTTACACATACAATCGTTCAAAGACATTAGGTTTTTGAACGTCTTCATGAAATCTCTTGAAGGGAGTGAACGAAGATATGTTCAAATTGGACATGTTGATATTAGGAGCAGGAACTGGTGCAGAAGGCGGTGAGACGCCACTTTTTAATGGTGGAGATATTCTCGCACAATTAGTCATCTTCCTTATTCTATTATTGCTATTGAAGAAGTTTGCATGGGGTCCACTAATGGGTATTATGAAACAACGTGAAGACCATATCGCAAATGAAATTACGACTGCTGAACAAAGCAGCAAAGAAGCGCAGAAGCTTCTTGAAGAGCAACGTCAGCTATTAAAAGATGCACGTAAAGAAGCACAGGAACTTATTGAAGGTGCGAAGAAAATTGGTGATGAGCAGAAAAACGATATCGTTAATGCTGCCCGCATCGAAGCTGAGCGTGTAAAAGAGTCTGCAACTCAAGCAATCGAGCAAGAAAAAGAACAAGCTATTGCTGCATTACGTGAACAAGTAGCATCGTTATCAGTTCTTATTGCATCGAAAGTGATTGAAAAAGAACTAAATGAACAAGATCAAGAAAAACTTATAAATGATTACATTCAAGAAGTAGGAGAAGGGCGATGAGCAAAGAAATCGTAGCAAAACGATATGCGCTGGCTCTTTTCCAATTAGCAAAGGAACAGAATATCCTTGATGAGATTGGTGAGGAACTTCGCGTCGTAAAACAAGTGTTTACAGACAATGAGCAGTTTCTTTCTGTTCTGCATCACCCTAAGGTATCTGTTGCTAAGAAGAAGGCGTCGCTACAAGAGGCTTTCAAATCTGCTTCTTCAGTCGTGGTGAACACGCTTTCTCTATTAGTAGAACGCCATCGCTTAAACATCGTTGTTGATGTAGTGAATGAGTTTTTATCACTGTCAAATGATGAGCGCGGTGTTGCAGATGCAAAGGTATTTACTGTTAAGCCTTTATCGGATGTAGAAAAAAATACGTTATCAAATGTATTTGCGACAAAGGTTGGAAAGCAGTCTCTTAATATTGAAAATATAGTTGATCATACACTGATCGGTGGCATTAAAATCCGCATCGGTAATCGTATATATGACGGGAGCGTTAGCAGTAAGCTAGAGCGTATTGAACGTCAGCTCGTAGGAAATAGATCGTAGATAGGGGTGAAATTCATGAGCATCAAAGCTGAAGAAATTAGTTCACTGTTGAAAAAACAAATTGAAGATTATCAGTCAGAAGTTGAAGTTAATGATGTTGGTACAGTTATTCAAGTAGGTGACGGTATCGCACGTGTGCATGGCCTCGATAATGCCATGGCTGGGGAGCTTGTTGAATTTTCTAACGGTGTCATGGGAATGGCACAAAATCTAGAAGAAAATAACGTAGGTATCGTTATTTTAGGACCTTTCAGAGATATCCGTGAAGGAGACGAGGTTCGTCGTACAGGACGTATTATGGAAGTTCCTGTTGGAGAAGAATTAATCGGTCGTGTCGTGAATCCACTTGGTCAACCTGTCGATGGTTTAGGACCAATTGAATCAAACAAAACTCGTCCTATTGAAAGCCCAGCTCCAGGGGTAATGGATCGTAAATCCGTTCATGAACCTTTACAAACAGGAATTAAAGCAATCGACTCACTTATTCCAATTGGACGTGGTCAACGTGAATTGATTATCGGAGACCGTCAAACAGGTAAAACAGCAGTTGCGATTGATACAATTCTTAACCAACAAGATCAAGATATGATTTGTATTTATGTAGCTATCGGGCAAAAAGAATCTACTGTACGTGGTGTTGTTGAAACATTAAGAAAGCACGGTGCATTAGATTACACAATCGTTGTTACTGCATCTGCATCTCAACCTGCACCTTTATTATTCCTAGCGCCATATGCAGGAGTAACGATGGGTGAGGAGTTTATGTACAACGGTAAGCACGTGCTCGTTATTTATGATGATTTAACGAAGCAAGCCTCTGCATATCGTGAGCTTTCACTATTACTTCGCCGTCCTCCAGGTCGTGAAGCTTATCCTGGTGACGTATTCTATTTACACTCTCGCTTATTAGAGCGTGCTGCGAAATTAAGTGATGCAAAAGGTGGCGGCTCAATTACAGCCCTTCCGTTCATTGAGACGCAAGCAGGTGACGTATCAGCATACATCCCTACAAACGTAATCTCGATTACAGATGGGCAAATATTCTTGCAATCTGATCTATTCTTCTCTGGTGTACGACCTGCCGTGAATGCTGGTTTATCAGTTTCTCGTGTTGGTGGTTCTGCACAGGTGAAAGCGATGAGGAAAGTATCAGGTACATTACGCTTAGACTTAGCGTCTTACCGTGAGCTTGAAGCCTTCGCTCAATTCGGATCTGATCTTGATCAGGCAACACAAGCGAAGCTTAATCGTGGTGCACGTACTGTTGAAGTATTAAAACAAGGTTTGCATAAACCTCTAAAAGTAGAAAAACAAGTAGCTATTCTATATGCATTAACTCGTGGATTCTTAGATGATATTCCAGTAGCAGATATTTCACGCTTCGAAGAGGAATATTTCTCTTGGATTGAACATAATCGTAATGAGTTATTTGAGCATATTCGTTCAACAGGAAACCTTCCTGAAGAGGCTGACTTTGATGCAGCTATTGAAGATTTCAAGAAGACGTTTGCTGTTTCTGAATAATTGATGCTAAGCGGCGAGGTCTTACATTTGTAAACAACGATCGCCGCTATTTATACAAAATTTATTCTTATTTTGAACAACCTTAAAAAGGTGGTGAGAACCTTTGGCATCCTTACGTGATATAAAAACGAGAATTACCTCAACGAAGAAAACGAGTCAAATTACGAAAGCGATGGAGATGGTTTCAGCTTCGAAATTAAATAGGGCTGAAAATAATGCGAAATCGTTTGTACCATACATGGAAAAAATTCAAGAGGTTGTAGCTAGTATCGCATTAGGTAGTACCGGTGTTAGCCATCCGATGTTAATGAGCCGACCTGTGAAAAAGACTGGCTATATTGTCATTACTTCTGATCGTGGTCTTGCAGGTGCATATAATAGTAATGTCTTACGTTCTGTATATCAAAAAATTCAAGAACGTCATAGCTCTACTGAAGAGTATGCTGTCATTGCACTTGGTCGTATCGGTCGTGATTTCTTTTTAAAGAGAGGTATACCGGTAAATTCCCATATTGTTGGCCTAGCAGATCAACCTTCTTTTACAGAAATTAAAGATATTGCTAGTCAAACAATTGAATCTTTTGTAGATGGTACGTTTGATGAGATGTATTTGTACTATAATCACTTTATTAGTGTAATCCAGCACGAAGTAACAGAAAAGAAACTACTACCATTAACGGATATAGCAGCTGAGAGCAAGCTTTCTTCTTATGAATTTGAACCTTCTCAAGAAGATATTTTAGAAGTGTTGCTTCCTCAATATGCTGAAAGTCTCATCTATGGTGCCTTATTAGATGGTAAGGCAGCGGAACATGCAGCTCGTATGACTGCGATGAAAAATGCTACGGATAATGCAAACGAGCTTATTAAAGGTCTTACTCTATCATTCAACCGTGCGCGTCAAGCTGCAATTACTCAAGAAATTACTGAGATTGTTGCTGGTGCATCTGCACTTGAATAGGAAAGATCATAGATTTTCACAAGCAAGTTAGGAGGGAAAACGATGAATAAAGGACGCATTCTTTCAGTAATGGGACCGGTTGTTGATGTGAAATTTGATAACGGCCATCTTCCTGAAATTTATAATGCCCTTAAAATTGAGCATAAAGCGCGTAATGAAAATGAAGTTGATATTAACTTAACATTAGAAGTTGCTCTTCACCTTGGAGACGATTCTGTACGTACGATTGCAATGTCATCTACAGATGGACTTGTACGTGGATTAGAAGCAATTGATACTGAAGCAGCAATTTCTGTACCTGTTGGTGATGTTACATTAGGGCGTGTATTTAACGTTCTAGGTGAAAACATTGATTTAGATGAAGCAATCCCACAAGATGCACGTCGTGATGCGATTCACAGACAAGCACCGTCTTTTGAAAAGCTTTCTACAGAAGTAGAAATTTTAGAAACGGGAATTAAAGTAGTTGACTTATTAGCACCGTACATTAAAGGTGGAAAAATCGGCCTATTTGGTGGAGCGGGTGTTGGTAAAACCGTTTTAATTCAGGAATTAATCAATAATATCGCACAAGAACATGGTGGTATTTCAGTATTCGCTGGTGTAGGTGAGCGTACACGTGAAGGAAACGATTTATACCATGAAATGACTGATTCAGGCGTTATTAAGAAAACAGCAATGGTTTTCGGTCAGATGAATGAGCCTCCTGGTGCACGTATGCGTGTTGCATTAACAGGCTTAACAATGGCTGAATATTTCCGTGATGACCAAGGACAAGACGTGTTATTCTTTATGGATAACATCTTCCGCTTTACTCAAGCAGGTTCTGAGGTATCAGCATTACTTGGACGTATGCCTTCTGCCGTTGGTTATCAGCCAACATTAGCAACAGAAATGGGTCAGCTTCAAGAGCGTATTACATCAACAAGCGTAGGTTCTGTAACTTCGATCCAAGCAATTTACGTTCCTGCCGATGACTATACTGATCCAGCTCCAGCAACGACGTTTGCTCACTTAGACGCAACGACAAACCTTGAGCGTAAACTTTCAGAAATGGGTATTTACCCTGCGGTTGACCCACTTGCATCAACTTCACGTGCATTAGCACCTGAAATTGTTGGAGAAGAGCACTACGAAGTTGCTCGTCAAGTACAGTCAACGCTACAGCGTTATAAAGAATTACAAGATATCATTGCGATCCTTGGAATGGATGAGCTTTCTGATGAAGACAAATTAATCGTTCATCGTGCTCGCCGTATTCAATTCTTCTTATCTCAAAACTTCCACGTGGCTGAGCAATTTACAGGTCAAGCTGGTTCTTACGTTCAGGTTAAAGAAACAGTTCGTGGATTTAAAGAGATCCTTGAAGGAAAGTACGATAACCTTCCTGAAGATGCGTTCCGCTTAGTAGGACGTATTGAAGAAGTAGTTGAAAAAGCGAAAGAAATGGGCGTAGAAGTATAATTATTGGGACCTAGGAGGGTATAAAATGAAAGTGGTTAAAGTCCATGTAGTTACTCCCGATGGCCCGGTTTTAGAAGAAGATGTGGAGATGGTAATTGCAAAGGCTCAAAGTGGAGAGCTTGGTATTTTACCTGGTCATATTCCGATGGTTGCTCCATTACAAATTGGGGTAGTTCGTCTAAAAAAGGGAACCGACACTGAACTTGTGGCTGTTAGTGGAGGCTTTCTAGAAGTTAGACCTGAAAAAGTAACGATACTTGCACAAGCTGCGGAAGTTGCATCTGATATTGATGTGTTACGTGCGAAAGCAGCAAAAGAAAGAGCTGAACAACGTCTAAGAGCTCAAAAATCAGATGTTGACTTTAGACGAGCTGAGATGTCTCTTCAACGTGCGATTAATCGTTTGAACGTTACGAATAAACACTTTTAATTAAAAAGGCTTTCTGTATCATACAGAAAGCCTTTTTATTTGTGATTTTTGTCATTGACGAAAGGTTGAAAATTAAGTAATGTTGCTGATGGAAAATTCAATATTTCGTCCATGCTTTATCGACACAAATATTGGTATTTGCTATAATGTTAACGGTTAAATAAAATATTTTTTCATTACAAGGCACGACAAACGGAGGGGGAACATGGAGCAATTTAACTTATACATCAACAATTATTTAATCGTATTCGTTTTTCTATGTCTAGGAGTCTTGTTACCTGTAGTTGCATTAACAGCAGGACGGTTTTTACGACCGCATGCACCGAACAGTGAAAAGCAAAAGACTTACGAAAGCGGTATTGAACCATTCCATGATTCACGTGTGCAGTTTAACGTAAGGTATTATATTTTTGGCTTAATGTTTGTAATTTTTGATGTTGAAACAGTTTTCTTATACCCATGGGCAGTTGCATATGACAAACTCGGTATTTTCGCATTAATTGAAATGCTTATTTTTGTCGTTATGTTATTAATCGGGTTAATATATGCATGGAAGAAGAAGGTGTTAAAATGGATTTAAACATAGAAAACATTTCAGCAGAAGAAATGGAAGAATTAAAACGCAATATATTTTTTACAACACTTGAACAATTGAAGGGTTGGGCGAGAAGTAATTCTTTATGGCCATTAACGATGGGACTCGCTTGTTGTGGTATCGAAATGATGGGTGTTGGATCATCACATTATGACTTAGACCGTTTTGGCTCTTTTTTTCGTACCTCTCCACGACAATCTGATGTCATGATTGTTTCGGGGACAGTTACAAAAAAAATGGCGCCAATCGTTAAGAGATTATACGATCAAATGTCTGAACCTAAGTGGGTAATAGCAATGGGGTCTTGTGCAACAGCGGGAGGACCATATGTTAAGTCTTATGCAGTTGTCAAAGGGGTCGACCAAATTGTACCTGTCGATGTATACATTCCTGGGTGTCCGCCAAATCCAGCAGCACTTATTTATGGAATAAATAAATTAAAGGAAAAAATTCGCTACGAAGCTAAGACAGGAAAGAAGGTGATGTAGCAAATGAGCAAAGATCTTGATCAACAAAAGAAGGAAGCTGCAAAAAAAGCTAAAGAGCTAGCATTAAAAAAACTAGCAGAGAAGAAAGCTAACGATGCTAGTCTTAAAGAAAATGAAAGTGATTCAAATATTGATGTAGCTAAAGCAAAAGCAGCCGCAGCAGCGAAGGCAAAAGCAGCTGCATTAGCCAAACAAAAAGAGATGGCAAAGCAAAAAAATGAGGGCGAAAAATCAGCACAAAAGGAAGCGGTTACAAGTAGTTCTAATGATGTAACAGACCTTGAGAAGCAAAAGGCAGCCGCAGCAGCAAAAGCAAAAGCCGCTGCGTTAGCCAAGCAAAAAGCAAAAGAAAAGAACGAAAGAGCTCCTGAAGATGATGAAGCGAAAGCAAAAGCTGCCGCAGCAGCAAAAGCGAAAGCCGCTGCGTTAGCTAAACAAAAAGCAAAAGAAAAAACCGAAAAAGCTCCTGAAGGTGATGAAGCGAAAGCAAAGGCAGCCGCAGCAGCAAAAGCAAAAGCCGCAGCCGCAGCAAAGGCAAAAGCAACCGCTTTAGCAAAGCAACAGAGAGATAGTGGGAATGAGAAAGTTGAAAATGATGATGCTGCCGCCGCAAAAGCGAAAGCGATTGCAGCAGCAAAGGCAAAAGCGAAAGCCGCCGCTGCAGCAAAAGCAAAAGCAAATGGTGCAACAGAGTCAGACCAAACAGTAGAGAAAAAACCATCTCAAAACCAACCTTACCTCGATAAATATGTAAAAGTAATTGAAGAGCATCTAGGAAAGGAAGTTTTGTCAGACTCGTATATTAATGAGGTTTCAAAAGACGTTCCAACACTAGTAGCAACACCTGAATCATATTTTAAAATAGCAGAATTTCTAAAATATAATGAACAGTTAAGCTTTGACTATTTATCGAATATACACGGAACAGATTTTGTTTCACATATGGAAGTATATGTGCATTTATACTCATATATTAATCGGCAAACTGTTGCCTTAAAGGTCAAAATAGATCGTGAAGAACCAATTATTGATTCGTTGCAACCATTATGGGAAGGAGCGAATTGGCCTGAACGGGAAGCTTATGACTTATTAGGCATCAACTTTAAAGGTCATCCTAACTTAGCGCGCCTTTTACTTGCAGAGGATTGGGTTGGATACCCGCTTAGAAAAGACTACGAACCGTATGATGTGGAGGTTTAACTGATGATTCGAACAGAAGAAATGCTCCTTAACGTTGGACCGCAGCATCCAAGTACACATGGTGTATTTCGGCTTGTGGTCAAAATAGATGGTGAAATCATAACGGAAGCGACACCAGTAATTGGTTATCTTCACCGTGGAACAGAAAAACTAGCAGAGGACTTACAATATACACAAATCATCCCATTTACTGATAGAATGGATTATTTATCAGCAATGACGAATAATTACGTCCTTTGTCATTCAGTTGAAACAATGATGGGGCTTGAAGTACCTGAACGAGCTGAATACTTACGAGTATTGGCGATGGAGCTTGGACGTATCTCTAGTCATCTCGTCTGGTGGGGAACATATTTACTAGATATCGGTGCAGTCAGTCCGTTTCTTTATGCATTTAGAGAACGTGAAATGATTATTAATCTGCTAAACGAACTTTCAGGTGCTAGACTTACCTTTAATTATATGAGGGTAGGCGGTGTCAAGTGGGACGCACCAGAAGGTTGGATTCAAAAGGTAGAAGAGTTTGTTCCATACATGCGCGAACAGCTTAAAGGGTACCATGACCTCGTCACAGGAAACGAGATCTTTATGAGTCGTGTAAAAGGTGTAGGAACTTATACGAAGGAAGATGCACTTGCATATTCGTTAAGCGGAGTAAACTTACGCTGTACGGGCGTTAAATGGGACCTACGAAAAGATGAGCCATATTCAATCTATGATAGGTTTGATTTTGATGTACCTGTTCGAGAAGAAGGCGATGCATTAGCACGTTATTTTTGTCGCTTAGAAGAAATTGAAGAGTCATTAAAAATAATCGAACAAGCTTGTGAACAGTTTCCAAATGAAGGTCCAATATTGGCGAAAGTACCTAGGATTATTAAAGCTCCCAAAGGTGAAGCGTATGTACGCATCGAATCACCTCGTGGAGAAATAGGCTGTTACATTGCAAGTGACGGTAAGAAGGAGCCGTATCGTTTAAAATTCCGTCGTCCGTCATTTTATAATTTGCAAATCCTCTCAAAATTATTAAAAGGGGAAAATATGGCGAATTTAATTGTTATTTTAGGAGCAGTTGATATTGTTCTTGGGGAGGTAGATGGGTAATGATGCAAGACTTATTGCATTCCTCACCAACTGTCGGAAACCTGGCCATTTTTTTAGGATTAGGTACGCTATTTTTATTTGTAGTACTAGGATTTGTTACATATGGCATCTTAGCAGAGAGGAAAGTAATGGGATTTATGCAGGGACGTATAGGCCCAAACCAAGTAGGGGGCCGTTGGGGCTTACTACAAACTGTTGCAGATGTTCTTAAACTGTTATTAAAAGAAGATGTCGTAACGAAGAATGCTGATAGACCACTATTTTTAATTGCTCCAATTATTGCTTTTGCTCCTGCATTTATGGTGTTGGCAACGATGCCATTCACGGACGCATTCCAATTTGCAGATATTGGTGTTGGATTATTGTATTACATTGCTATATCTGGCTTAACGACAATTGGGGTTGTGACTGGTGGTTGGGCATCAAACAACAAATATGCATTATTAGGTAGTATGCGTGCCGCTGCACAGATGATTTCTTACGAGATTCCACTTGTGATGTCAGTATTAGGGGTCATCTTCTTAACAGGAAGCTTAAATTTAAATGATATCGTTCAAGGTCAAGAAACTTGGTGGAATATATTTAGGCAACCAATTGGTTTTGTCGTCTTTTTAATTGCTGCTGTTGCAGAGTTAAATCGTGTACCATTTGATTTGCCAGAGGCAGAGTCGGAAATTATTGCAGGTTACCACGTCGAGTATTCAGGGTTTCGCTGGGCATTTTTCATGCTAGCTGAATATGTTTACTTTTTTGCGATGGCTTCACTTATAACTGTATTATTTTTAGGTGGATGGCATCCGATCATGTTCCTTGATTTTATTCCTGGAGCGGTTTGGTTTGCTTTAAAGTTTAGCTTCGTAGTGTTTTTACTCATTTGGTTCCGTGTTGCATTTCCACGTGTACGAGCAGACCATCTAATGGAATTTGGTTGGAAGGTGTTACTACCTGTTGCTCTTGCAAATATATTTATTACAGCTGTAATTAAGGAAATTATTAACTATTTTTAGAGGAACATCCTCATTAGTAATATGTCATTAAAAAATAAGGGGTTGGGTACATGCTAGGTTTAGCAAAAGGATTAAAATATACCCTAAATAGTGTAACGAAGAAGAAGGTTACGTATGATTATCCGAATGAATCATTACCACTTCCTGATCGTTTTCGAGGAATACAAAAATTCTATCCTGAAAAATGTATCGTTTGTAACCAGTGTGCAAATATATGCCCGACAGATTGCATTAGGCTGACTGGTAAGAAGCATCCTGATCCAAATAAAAAAGGGAAAATCATCGATACTTATGATATTAATTTTGAAATTTGTATTTTATGTGATTTATGCACGGAAGTTTGTCCGACTGAAGCAATAGTCATGACCAACAACTTTGAGCTTGCTGAGTACAGTCGTGATGAGCTATTTAAAAATCTAGAATGGTTAGATGAGAATGACCAAAACATTCGAAAGGAGAATAAAGCATGAGCGGTGAATTTATAGCACTAATAGTACTTTCACTAATCGCTATAATTGGCAGTATCCTCATGTTGTCTCTAACAAAGGTAGTACACATGGTCATTTCACTTGTGTTTACGTTTATTAGTATTGCTGGTGTTTATGTCCTGTTGTCTGCAGAATTTGTAGCGGCTGTTCAAATATTAATATACTCTGGTGCAATTACGATTATTATGCTGTTTGGTATTATGCTGACACGTCATAATGATGAAACGGGTGACTCTAAGGCAAGCATGCTGCGTAAGCTTCTTACCTTATTGGGTGTCATAGCTTTTGGAATCGTAGTCATGCTAGGAATTGTTAATCTTGATTTCGGTCAACAAGCGACTACGTTACACGTAGAAAACACAAAGCAGATAGGTATAGCCCTTTATTCTAAATTTGTTATACCGTTTGAATTAATGTCTGTCCTTTTGCTTGTAGCACTCATTGGGGCTATTATTTTAGCAAAAAAAGATGATGAGGAGGCGGACAATAAATGAGTTCAACTCCTTTAGCTGGTTATTTATTATTAGCGTTGTTTTTATTCTGCTTAGGCTTGTATGGTGCGCTGACGAAAAAAAACATGGTCATTGTGCTCATTTCGATTGAGCTAATGCTCAATGCTGTAAATATAAATTTAGTAGCATTTAGTAAATTTGGAGTCAATCCAAATATTACTGGTCAAATCTTTTCCCTTTTTACGATAACTATTGCTGCAGCAGAAGCGGCGGTTGGTTTAGCTATATTGATGGCGCTATATCGTAATCGAAAGACAGTTAACATTGACGAAATGGATTCGATGAAGCATTAATGGACAGTTTATCTTCACTGACTAAAAAAAGGGGATCGTGATACGATGATGGAATATGCATGGTTAATACCGCTTTTCCCGTTAGTTTCTTTTGTGCTTCTTCTCCTGTTTGGTAAGCGTTTGAAGGAGGGGAGTGCATATGTAGGTATTCTCATGACGTTGGTATCTTTCACAATGGCAATTTTCGTATTGGTAGAACGGCTGAGTGAACCAACATTTAAGCAAGAAGGTACATGGCTTACGATTGGGAATATCAACTTAACAGCGGGATTTGAAATCAATCAATTAAATGCACTAATGCTAGTAGTAGTAACGCTTGTCAGTTTTCTTGTACACCTTTATTCAAAGGGATATATGCATGGAGATGAACGGTTTCCAGTATTTTATGCATATCTAGGGTTATTTACATTTTCTATGCTAGGATTAGTGATTTCACCAAACCTACTTCAAACCTATATATTTTGGGAGTTAGTTGGTGTGGGATCATTCTTATTAATCGGTTTTTATTTTTATAAAGAGGATGCGAAAGCAGCTGCCAAAAAAGCGTTTATCATGACAAGAATCGGTGATGTAGGACTATTCATTGGTATGATTCTATTATTTTGGCAGGTCGGTAGCTTTGAATATGATGACATTTTCAATGCAGTATCAACAAATGTGATACCGATGGAAATGATTACTTTAACAGCTATTTTAATTTTTATTGGTGCAATGGGTAAGTCAGGTCAGTTTCCATTGCATTCATGGCTCCCAGATGCAATGGAAGGTCCGACACCTGTATCCGCACTTATACATGCGGCGACGATGGTAGCTGCAGGGGTATATTTAGTTGCATCGATGTTTCCTTTGTTTACTGCAAGTGAAACAGCATTGACAACAGTTGCAATTGTTGGTGGCTTTACAGCGATATTTGCGGCATCGATTGGACTTGTTCAAACGGATATTAAACGAGTACTAGCTTATTCAACGGTTAGTCAGTTAGGGTATATGATGCTTGCTCTAGGCTCTGCGGGCTATGTTGCTGGGGTATTTCACCTGACGACACATGCATTCTTTAAGGCATTGCTATTCTTAGCAGCTGGTAGTGTCATTCACGCAGTTCATACGCAGAACATCAATGAGATGGGTGGTTTATGGAAAAAGCTGCGTCTCACAGGTCCGTTATTTTTAATTGGTACGTTAGCAATTAGCGGTGTACCGCTGTTTTCTGGATTTTTCAGTAAAGAAGAAATTTTAGTTGCGACATGGACTCATGGCAATTATGTGTTGTTTTGGATCGCTGTCATTGCAGCATTCTTCACAGCATTTTATATGTTCCGCTTATTCTTTTTAGTATTCACAGGAAAACAAAATGGAACTACGAAAGAGGTACACGAGTCACCATTATCGATGACGTTTCCGATGATTGTGTTAGCTATTTTAGCGATTGTAGCTGGATATATAAATACACCTTGGTTTGGAACGTTCTTAGGTGATTGGTTGGCACAAGGAAATGAATACTTGGAAGCTGCACATGTTAAAGCCCCAGCATGGATTATGATTGTGGCAACGGTCGTTTCATTTGCCGGTATTTTTCTAGCATATTTAATGTATGGGAAAAAATCACTTGCAAGGGATACCTTCTCTTCACGTGAATCGATTGTATATAACATTTTGTTAAATAAATATTACGTAGATGAGTTTTATCAAGCAACGGTTGTTTACACAACTAAAGTGATTAGCTTATTTATGAAATATATTGAGAAATTTATCATTGAAGGTATAGTGAATGGCATTGCATTATTTACACAAAGCATAGGTAGAATAGGGTCCAAGCTACAAAATGGGCAGATTCAAATGTATGGTGCAGTGACTATTATTGGTTTAGCAATCTTATTAGTGATCTTTGCTTTGACAGGGGGGTATATCGGATGAACGCATCTTTCTATTTATCACTATTAATATTCTCCCCATTGCTAGGAATTATTCTTCTCATGTTGATTCCTAAAACGCAAGAGAAGCAAATTAAACTTGTCGGTTTTTTAGCAACATTACCTGCATTATGCTTATCACTCATTGTTTTTGTGAAATATGTAACTGGTGAAGCTTTAAGTCAATATGCAGAAAAATATGAATGGATTCATTTAGGTCAGTTTCCAGGGTTGCCTGAATTTGCTTGGAGAATTGATTATGAGCTGAGTCTCGACGGTCTAGCACTCGTCATGATCGTACTTACTACAGTCCTTTCGACATTAGCAGCGATTGCGTCTATTCATATTAAAAAAGAATGGAAAGGCTATTTCATGCTTTTCCTGTTATTAGAAATTGGCATGCTCGGCGTTTTTGCTGCTGGGAACCTTATCTTATTCTTTATTTTCTTCGAAGTAACGCTTATTCCAATGTTTTTCCTTATTGGAAAGTGGGGCTATTTTGCCAAAGAAAAAGCTGCGTTCAGCTTCTTAATCTATAATGGGATTGGTTCAGCAATCCTATTAATCGTTATCATTATCTTATTTGCGAAAACTGGAACAGCCAATTTTGAGGATCTTAAGGTTGCTTTAAGCTACCCTGTTGATCAAATTCAATTTTTCTTTCCAGTTTCTGAACAGCTTCGTTATGGGTTACTCATTGCACTTATTGTTGCATTTGGCGTGAAGCTACCTATATTTCCGTTACATAGCTGGATGCTACGTGTACACGTCCAAGCACCACCAGCCATTGTAATGCTTCACTCTGGCGTCCTATTAAAAATAGGTGCTTTCGGTCTCATTCGGTTTGGTATGGGGTTATTCCCGAACGAGTTTGAGTCAATAGCAATATGGTTAGCGATATTAGGTGTCATTAACCTGTTATATGGTGCATTTTTAGCACTTATTCAAACGGACTTAAAAATGGTACTAGCTTATTCAAGTATTTCACATATGGGAATTGTGTTAATCGGACTAGCTGCATTAAATGAGGCTGGCATTCAAGGTGCGATTTTTCAAGTCGTATCACACGGCTTAATTTCAGCATTGTTGTTCTTCCTCATAGGTGTCATGTATGAACGTGTTAACACTTCATCGATTGACAAGCTTGGTGGTTTAGCAAAGGCTATGCCATTAACAGCTGGGTTCTTACTTGCAGGAGCAATGGCATCATTAGGATTACCTGGCATGTCAGGGTTCGTTAGTGAATTCATGGCATTTGCTGGTTTATTTAAAGAAATGCCTGTCATTGCAGCAATAGGGGCACTTGGTATTATTTTGACAGCAGCTTATTTACTACGAGCAGTGTTGCAAGTAACATTTGGAACTGCAAAGCAATCATATGGGGAACTAGCTGATTTCAAAGCAGTAGAAATGGTTCCTGCGCTCGTATTACTCGGTTTTATTATCTTAATAGGTGTATACCCAACTGTTCTATCAGAGCCGTTAAAATCAACTATTGAGACTATTATGTTAGGAATAGGAGGGTGAGCGGGATGGATCTCGATACTTTGCTTAGTTACGAATGGGGAATTATGGCACCAGAGTTCGTCATCCTCGGTGTTGCAACCCTTCTTTCACTAATAGATTTGTTTATGGGGCAAAATAAAAGTCGTAAACCACTCGCGTGGTTAGGCATTGCTGGGATTGTCGTTGCTATTATCTTTTTAGTAGGGTCATTTGAAAAAGAAGTGACATCCATTCTATATGATACGTATCGGCTTGATTCTTTCGGTAAAGCGTTTAAGCTATTATTGCTAGTAGGTGCCGGCTTAGTGTTGTTGCTTTCAATGAGCTATCAGCCAAAAGATAAGCTAGAATACCGTGGTGAATTCTATTATTTATTTTTAACTGCACTACTAGGTGCTATGATTATGACTTCAAGTGGAGATATGATTACACTATTTGTCGGCCTTGAATTACTCTCTATTTCATCATATATTTTAGCTGGATTACGCAAAAAGAATCAGCAATCAAATGAATCAGCGATGAAATATGTAGTGAATGGCGGAATTGCTACAGCGCTAACGTTGTTTGGAATGAGTTATATTTATGGATTAACAGGTACTACAAATGTAATTGAAATTGCATACCAGCTTTCAACAATTTATGATACGAACATGCAATATATGTTATCATTGGCATTTTTAATTATGTTCGTTGGCCTGGCGTTTAAACTAGCAGCTGCACCTTTTCATATGTGGGCACCAGATGTCTATCAAGGGGCACCTACACCAGTTACTGCATTTTTAAGTGTAGTATCAAAAACTGCTGGCTTTGTTATTATTATGCGCTTGTTCTTGTCCATTTTTCCACGAACACCAGCAGGAGGAACAAGTGGGAATTGGATGTTTTTCGAAATGCAAGATTACATTGCATTCTTAGCAGGAGCATCGATGATTATTGGTAATACCATTGCGTTAAAACAAAGAAATGTTAAACGTATGCTTGCCTACTCTAGTATCGCTCATGCTGGGTACGTATTAGTAGCTTTTGTCACGCTATCACCATTTATGATTGACACCATTTGGTTTTACTTAGCTGCGTATTTACTAATGAATTTAGGGGCATTTGCAGTATTGCAACTTATCACTGATAAATCTGGTTCTGAGGATATAAGCCAGTTTGCTGGGCTATATAAACGTTCACCACTGTTAGCAGTGACGATGACCATCTTTATATTATCGCTTGCAGGTATTCCTGGAACAGCAGGATTTATTGGGAAGCTAAATATATTTATAAGTGCATTTGCTTCTGTTCCTAGCCATTACGTACTCGCATCGATTTTAATCGTGACGACTGTCATATCTTATTTCTATTACTTCGGCATATTGACGCAAATGTTCTTTCGTCCTGCGCCATCGCAAGGTGCATTTAACGTCTCTTTCGGTGTCATAGCTGTTATCGTTATTTGTGCAATTGGTACAATCCTTCTAGGGATACTCCCTGGCATTGCATTTGACTTTTTATACGATACTTTTAATTATTTTAATGATTTTGTACGCTAGTTGAGACCGAGAAAGATTAAGTTTTATAGCTCTTATATAGGAATGAGACATTGAAAGCATGATGGGAAATAGTAAACACAATGCGGTTACTGGCGTAGCTTTCATGGGTCATTTGAATTCACAAATATAGAGGTTTATTGATAAGATAAAAGGAGAGGTGGACAAAGCTACCTCTCCTTTTTGTGGGAAGGCTCAGTGGTTCTAAATGGAAGAGGCTATGAACGGAGCAGCTTTTCAAGTAAAGAAGATCAATGTCAATCTACCTGAAAAATGATGGGAGGTATATATTAATGACAAATTATGGTATAGATGCACTTGTTAGCATCCTATCACATTTGATATTTATTACGATTACATGGTGGGCACTACAATCGCTAAATTTTGAAAAGATTTTTAAAAAAAATCGGGTAATCCAAGCTCGGACATTATTTATTTTAATCACTATTGCAATCGGTTCAACCATTAGCAACTTTTTTTTAGACTACCTTTTCTGGTCGAAACAAATTACCACGTTATTTAGCTAAATTTGTGCTTAAAACCGCTTAGGACAGTAATGAAGTACTTTACACAGTATCACTCACGGCAAAGACAGTAAAGAACACAGCTTGGATAGTAAAACGCTTAATTTGGACAGTAAAACACTAAGTTAGGACAGTAAAACGCTAAGTTTGGACAGTAAAACATCAAATTCGGACAGTACAGCTTCTATTGTTGTTAAGTTAATTAAAAGAATGTAAGAAAATTAAAGGAGAACGAGTAAAAGGTGGAGAACTCTTCAAAAAAATAATATGAGGTGATGGAATGATTAAAAAAGGAAGGCAAATCCCACCTAAGATACAACAATTAGAGGCTTTATTAAGACGGTTGCCACCTACACACTCCAAAAAAGAGCTGCTTAGTAAAGAATTAGCAAAATCATATGCTGGATATCGAGGAGAGAAGTCGCTTGATTATCACTTTGACTTTCTCCCAAATGATAAGTATTTCATACTACATGATTTAAGAATTCCTGATAGTGAAAACCGTTATTTTCAGCTAGATACACTCATCATATCGGCATGTTTTATTTTAATTATTGAAGTGAAGAACATCTCTGGCACACTCACATTCGACCGAACCTTTCACCAACTGATTCGAGAATTAGATGGAAACGAAGAGGCATTTCCTGACCCCTTTTTACAAACTAGTAGGCAAGAAAGTCAACTGAAAAATTTGTTAGCGAAGTATAACTATACATCTATACCAGTTCTATCACTCATCGTCATAAGCAAGCCTTCAACAATTATAAAAATTACTTCTCATTTTAAGGAAACCTCTCGCAAAGTGATCCACGCTGCATCACTCCCAACCAAATTAAACGATTTAGCTTCCGTATATAAAGAAGAAATATTAACTAAGAGGGACCTTAACAAAATCATCCAACTGCTCGTACAACATCATTCTCCAACATATCCAGATGTGTTACAAAAATTTCAAATTCATTCCTCTGAGATTATTACAGGAGCTCATTGTCCAATATGCTCTACCCTTCCGTTACATCGACAACGAGGTGTTTGGTATTGTCCCGTATGTAAATCGAACATTCAAAATGCTCATATTTATGCTTTAAAAGATTTTTATCTCCTCATTAGCCCAATAATTTCTAACAAACAATTACGTGAATTTCTTCAGCTACCTTCCATATCCATTGCCTCAAAAATATTGGTATCCCTCAACCTACAACATTCTGGGGATTTTAAAAAGAGACAGTATGAGCTTTCACGCACGAAATTAAGTGAATTAGTTAAGGCTCATTCCGCAAAACTATGACTAAGTTGTGATCATTTGTTATAAAAATGATACTTATTGCTTATGCGTGTGACTTATTAGTAACCCATATGCTGAGTATAGTATTTGCTTTCTTTCCTTCACTTATTTTCTTGTCTAAAGATGACGAGTTTTTCCAAGTATGAACTGCGTTGATGTGGCAACAATGAAAATAAGGAGAGGAAGTGGCGAGAGATGAAAAATAAGCTTCATAAAATATGTATGTTACTTATTGTAGTGATTTTACTAAGTATTTATGAAAATTCCATGACTAGTGCAGATGAGTACGTAAATAAATTAGAGGAAATTGCAAATGTATACGAAAAAAATCATATTACGATTGAAGAATGGAGCCTCTATAGTAGACAGGCATTAGAAATCAGTGATCAGGTGGAATTCGAACAACGGATAGAGGAGCTTAAGGAGAAGACTGGTAGCTTTAATTGGGATATTTCTAAAAATTCAAATAAATTGGAAGCTGTTGGTACACTTGAGCATTTGGATAAAAACCAAACAGAAGTTGTAAAGCTCATCTCATCATATGACAATGGACATCGGTATTCATACCTATTTTATGAAGTTAAAGGAAATCACACCGATTGGACTAGTGTAAATGGTACAACAAAAAAGAGAATAGCTGACATTTTTACTGATGATGTCACAATTTTTACTTGTATCAAGGGCTATTTAAATGATAAGATTGAAGAGGTTTTGTATAAACGAGCGGACAAATTACTACAACAATTTAATGCTAGAGCAATTGAGGCATTGAACGAAGAGACATTTGTCTCAATTTCTGCATATACTGATGATTGGAAAGATATTATTCCAACAAAAACTGAACCGATCAATATACAAATAGCCTTGCGTAGTACAGGGTTAGGTGGGAGGACTAACGTTGTAGTTGGAACACCTATCATAACATCTGAATATTAATATTATATAGAAAATGGACGCGGAGGGGAATATACCTTGGAAAAAATCATCGTCCGTGGCGGAAAAAGGTTAAGTGGTACGGTTAAAGTAGAAGGTGCAAAAAATGCCGTTTTACCTGTAATCGCTGCATCTTTATTAGCGAGTGAAGGAAAAAGTATAATAAGTGATGTACCTGAGCTCTCCGATGTATACACGGTGAATGAAGTGTTACGTTATTTAAATGCTGACGTAACATTTAACAATAATCAAATTATAGTTGATGCATCTAGAGAGTTAACGATAGAAGCACCATTTGAATATGTTCGAAAAATGAGGGCTTCTGTATTAGTAATGGGATCGTTATTAGCGAGAAACGGTCAAGCGAAAATTGCTTTACCAGGTGGTTGTGCAATTGGCTCAAGACCGATTGATCAACATTTGAAAGGCTTCGAAGCGATGGGAGCAACTGTAAAGGTTGGTAATGGATATATTGATGCAAAGGTAGATGGAAAACTACAAGGTGCAAAAATATACCTAGATTTCCCTAGTGTAGGTGCTACAGAAAATATTTTGATGGCAGCTACGTTAGCTGAAGGAACAACGATTATAGAGAATTGTGCAAAAGAACCAGAAATTGTTGATTTAGCAAACTTTTTAAATAAAATGGGTGCAAAAGTGCGTGGTGCTGGAACTGGTACGATACGTGTCGAAGGTGTAAAAACCTTATATGGAACAACACATCAAGTGATTCCTGATAGAATTGAAGCGGGTACTTTTATGGTAGCAGCTGCAATTACTGGCGGTGATGTATACGTACAAGGAGCAGTACCGGAACATTTAAGCTCATTAATAGCAAAGATGGAAGAAATGGGCGTAACGATTACTGAGGAGCATGATGGCATACGAGTAGTTGGTCCTCAAACGTTAAAAGCTGTAGATCTAAAAACGATGCCTCATCCCGGATTTCCAACAGATATGCAGTCACAGATGATGTCATTACTGTTATGTGCGGAAGGCACTAGCATGATCACTGAAACTGTTTTTGAAAACCGTTTTATGCATGTAGAGGAATTTCGTCGGATGAATGGTAATATTAAGATTGAAGGACGTTCAGTTATTATTAACGGTCGTTCTGATTTACAAGGCGCAGAAGTAGCTGCTACAGATCTTCGTGCAGCAGCGGCTCTCATTTTAGCTGGATTAGCTGCTAAAGGGCATACAAGGGTTACTGAGCTTAAACACTTAGATCGTGGCTATGTAAGCTTTCATGAGAAATTAACAGGCCTTGGAGCTGATATTGAACGTGTAACAGTTCAAACAGACCAATTCACAGCAGAATATAACCAACAAGCAACTTAACAACTTAAAGGGGCCTGACCTCCACCGCTATACAGGGTTAAAGCGGTGGAGATCAGGCCTCTTTGCTTTAAACTTACGTTTCCTAGGGCCTCAATAACTCCAAAGTAATTTCTTAATAAAAATAATATTTATAAATACCGCAATATTAATGGATTCAAAAATACCCCTTAACGTTAATTAAACCCCGCTTTCTTCATTCAATTCAATTTAGACCTTTAATAGAAACAAAGCAATCACTCATAACCCTTTTACTTATATATTGAGCTCTAACTTACTTATATGTATGAAATTAATTCCATAACAAAATTTTTTATTCTTGGAAATTTTTAAAAAACATGCTTGTAATAACTCAAAAAAAATAATATGATGGTTCTTCAGGGCTGAATTTGTCAGAATTGTGACAAATGCCTTGAATACAGAATAAATAGACAATAATTTTGGGGGGAATTACACAATGATTTATTCAAATCCAAACAATGAAAGCGCTTTAGTAAATTTTAAAGCACAATATCAAAATTTCATCGGAGGGGAATGGGTTGCTCCAGTTAAAGGTCAATACTTAGACGTAATCTCTCCAGTAACCGGAAAAGTATTTACAGCTGTTCCACGTTCTTCATCAGAAGATGTTGAATTAGCACTTGATGCCGCTCACGCAGCAAAAGACGCTTGGGGTAAAACATCTGTTGCTGAACGTGCTGTTATTTTAAATAAAGTTGCTGATCGAATTGAAGAAAACTTAGAAATGTTAGCTGTAGCCGAAACTTGGGATAATGGTAAAGCGGTTCGTGAAACATTAAATGCTGACCTTCCTTTAGTTATTGATCACTTTCGTTACTTTGCTGGCGTTATTCGTGCACAAGAAGGCGGTATTAGTGAACTTAACGAAGATACAGTTGCATATCACTTCCATGAGCCAATTGGTGTAGTTGGTCAAATTATTCCTTGGAACTTTCCGCTGCTAATGGCATCTTGGAAAATAGCACCTGCACTTGCAGCTGGAAACACTATTGTGCTAAAACCAGCAGAGCAAACACCAGCTTCTATTTGTGTGTTACTTGAACTAATTCAAGATATACTACCAAAAGGTGTATTAAACGTTGTTCAAGGTACTGGTTTAGAAGTAGGAAAGCCACTAGCAACAAACCCACGTATTGCTAAAATTGCTTTCACTGGTTCAACAGCAGTAGGACGTTCTATTATGCAATACGCAACTGAGAATATTATTCCTGTAACATTAGAGCTAGGTGGTAAATCACCTAACATCTTCTTCGCTGATGTAATGGATGCAGATGATGATTATTTGGACAAAACAATTGAAGGTTTTGTATTATTCGCTTTAAACCAAGGTGAAGTTTGTACTTGTCCTTCGCGTGCATTAATTCATGAATCTATTTATGATAAATTTATGGAGCGAGCTTTAGAACGTGTTAAAGCTATCAAAGTAGGTAATCCACTAGATACTGAAACAATGATGGGCGCACAAGCTTCTCAACAACAGTTAGATAAAATCCTTTCTTACCTTGAGATTGGCAATAAAGAAGGTGCAGAACTCTTAATTGGTGGTCACCAAAACAAACTTGAAGGCGATTTTAAAGAAGGTTACTATGTAGAACCAACTGTGTTTAAAGGTCATAACAAAATGCGCATCTTCCAAGAAGAAATTTTTGGCCCTGTGTTATCAGTAACAACATTCAAAGATTTTGATGAAGCAATTGAAATTGCTAACGATACATTATACGGCCTTGGTGCAGGTGTTTGGTCTCGTAACGGTGAAACTGCTTATCGTGCAGGTCGTGCAATTGAAGCGGGACGTGTTTGGACAAATACATATCACCAATATCCAGCTCACGCTGCTTTCGGTGGTTACAAGCAATCAGGTATTGGACGCGAAAATCACTTGATGATGTTAAATCACTATCAACAAACAAAAAATATTTTAGTTGGTTATAACAAAGGTTCAATGGGCTTTTTCTAAAATGGAAAAAGTTATTGCAACTGAACCAGCTAAAGCATTAATTAAACAATTACAAGAACAAAACGGTAAACTTATATTTGTTCATTCAGAAGGTTGTTGTGATGGAACTTCGCCAATTTGTATGAAATCGGATGATTTTTATGTCGGGAGCAGAGATATACAAGTAGGTGAAATATTAGGTGTTCCCTATTATATGCATAGATCCAACTTCTCTTATTGGGAACATTTACAAATAATAATTGATGTGATTGATGGTATTGGTAATTCATTTTCTTTAGAAAGTATAGAAAATAAAACATTTATTATCCGTGCAAACCAAATGGCCACTTAACAGTTAATATACTTTTTTTTAATCAAGTAACTAAAACCCATTCGCTATATTAGTAGTTAAAGCGAATGGGTTTTAATATATTCGAAAAAAGCTGTTTTCCAGAGATAAAGCTATAGTGGTTAGGCACACATTCTTATCATAAAAGGTTGTCCACCTCCATAAGCATATATAGAAGTGTGGTTTTGAGAATCTTATGAGCTACACAAAAAATCTATTTGGAGGCTTGAAGCGATGAAACAAGTAAAACCACTAGTTATACTAATTTCTGTACTATTTGCCATGATTATTGTAATCCCCTCATTGTTAGTTTTCCCTTTCTCAGCTAAGGAAGGTGGGAAACTCATTGAAGAATCGAAGCTGGAATCCTCTCCCAACTTAACTACGAACACATTAAATTCCGAAGTGGAAGTGGCTGTCTATCGTAGTCAAGCTAAAACGATCGAGCATGTCCCTCTTGAAGAATATGTTGTTGGAGTTCTAGCATCAGAAATGCCTGCAGATTTTGAGCTAGAGGCTTTAAAAGCACAGAGTTTAAGTGCGAGAACTTATATAGTTAAAAAAATGATAGGTGGGCAAGCGGTTGGAGTACCAGAGGGTGCCGATGTTACAGATATGGTACTTCATCAAGTATATAAAAGCAAAGATGAGTTGAAGAAATTATGGGGTGTAGATTATGAACGGAAGATGGAAAAGTTTCAAGAGGCTGTACGTTCAACTGCCGGCCAAATATTAACTTATGATAGTACCCCAATAGAAGCATCCTTTTTCTCAACAAGTAATGGGTATACAGAAAACTCGGAGGATTATTGGGAAAATCCATTCCCCTATTTAACAAGTGTAGCAAGTCCTTGGGATGAAGCTTCTCCAAAATTTCATAATCAAGTAACGATGACGGTGGCTGAGTTTGAACAGAAACTTAACATAAAATTACCGAGCGATGGCACGGTAGGAAAAATTATTGCAAGAACTTCTGGTAAACGTGTTGATACCGTAGAAATAAGTGGTAAAACGTTTAAAGGGAGAGAGGTTCGTGATCAATTAGGGTTATCTTCATCAGATTTCACATGGGTACGTACAAATGATCAAATTGTCATCTCAACAAAAGGCTATGGACATGGTGTTGGTATGAGTCAGTATGGCGCAAATGGAATGGCTGAAGAAGGGAAAACTTATCAGGAAATTCTTACACACTACTACAAAGGAACACAAATTAGTGATGCAACGCCTTATTTAACGAATTTTATCGTAAAAAATTAATTATTTAATACTGAACAATTACAAAACGAGAGTGCGTAAAATCAGATAAGACAGCTTTCTTGCAAAAAAAAAAGCCCAATTTAGGGCTTTTTTTAATTATTATGGATAATTTTTTACTTGATGGGGATATTAAAACAAAAAAATATAAAAAGATTGTATAAAAATATGAAAATGTGCCCAAAATGGTTGCTGAGGTGATGAATTCATGAGAGAAGAAAAGAAATTCTCGAAAGTGAAACGATTTTTTAAACGTCGTTGGGTTCTTCCAGCAATTTATATTGCTAGTGCAGCAATCATTCTAACAGCTATCCTTTGGTATCAAAACAGCAAAAATGTTGCAGATTCTGATCAATATGATCTTGATAATGTATCATTGCAATCCGATTACTTTGTGGATGATGATTCTGTACCAGTAACTCAATCGCTTGAAAGTTTTATGTATCCAGTGACGAATGTTGAAGAAATGGAAATTCAAAAGCAATTTTATGATGCCGATGCATCTGACGCAGATCAAGAAGCAGCGCTGTTATACTACGACAATCAATATATTCCAAACAAAGGTATTGATATTGTAACGAAGGATAATAGTGTCTTTGATGTAGTTGCATCTGCTAGTGGAACTGTTACAAGAACTAGCATTGATTCAACGCTAGGGAATGTTGTAGAGATTGATCATGGAAATGGGATCGTAACTGTATATCAATCACTTGCTGATATTCAAGTCCAAGAAAATGATATGGTGGAACAAGGGCAAGTTATTGCACAGTCTGGTAGAAGTCTCTTAAATAGTGAGGCAGAAAATCACGTGCATTTTGAAATCCGTAAAAATGACGAAGCCATTAATCCAATTAGTTTAATTGGAAGTCCAATCACTTCATTGTTAGATGAAGATGAAAATATGGATCTAGAGGCTTCTGAAGGAAAGAAAGAAGAAACATTGCCTGAAGAAGAGCAGGAAGAAGCTGAAGAAGAAGTAGAGGAAGAAGAAGAGGAAGCACCAGCTGAAGAAAAAGAAAAAGAAGAGGAAGCTCCTGCTGAAGAAGAAAAGCCAGGAAAAGAAAAAGAAGATAAAGATTCTTAATCATTTGCTTTAGTATAAAGTGAATAGCTTGATACAAATATGACCATTCTCATTAGAGGATGGTTTTTCGTTTGTCGTCATTTAACAGTTTGCTGAGTTAACCATCATTATAACTAGAGGCTCTTTTCGTAAACTTAGTTGCTATCGCTATTAAAAATGAACAGTATGATGTTAAGAGAGCTCAAAAATTGTAAAAAGTAGAAAAGATGCCACGAAGTCTAGAAGTATAACACGTGCTTATAGCTTAGAACTAAAAGCATCAATTAATTCGAAAACACCGTAACCAAAAGTGCTACAAACATTATTAGTATATTAGGCTTTTTAATTGCTGCTGTTTGGACAGTAAGATGAGGTTTTATTTAAGTCTGAAAACATAGCAAGAACGTTAACGTGTTTATATCTTAGTCTTCAAAATATCAATTGATGCGAAATTACTTTGTAACGGTGATATGAACAACCTTGTTTGGATATACGAAAATACATTTGTTTATATCCTCAAAGAAACTATATTCTGTTTGCAGGATAGCTAATCTTTTGTCGGAAATTAAGTTTCAAAATGGATCATGGGTGTGATTTGAACAAAAAATTAACAAATCCCTTGTCCCTCTTGACTTTTATGGAATATATAATCACCCAAGCTAATAAAATGTTACAAACCTGATAAAAGAGAGTGTTTGAGGTGAGGGGCTTGGGTTTTATGATAACGATATAATTTATTCAAACTTATTACTGTCATAACAAATTAGAGCATTTTAATCGTGAAAGAAAACGAGTCTCTTTTGACACTTCTCACATCCAATTTAGGGAGGGCGAGTGGTGTGCACGATTACATCAAAGAGCGTACTATCAAGATTGGTAAGTATATCGTGGAGACGAAAAAAACCGTTCGTGTAATAGCGAAAGAATTTGGCGTTTCCAAAAGTACTGTTCATAAGGATTTAACAGAAAGATTACCTGAGATTAATGCAGAACTTGCAAATGAAGTGAAGGAAATATTAGATTACCATAAATCAATACGACATCTACGTGGTGGAGAAGCAACAAAATTAAAATATAAGAAAGAAGGTGAACGAGAAGAAGAGACTGTCCGATAAAAAGAAAGAGGATGAATCATCAAAGGTAGAGTCCGGTTTTATAGCCTGTAAAAGTGATTAATAAAATCAGACTCATTTGAGTCATCCTCTTTTTGTGTATTTGACCAAACTTTTAAAATTCGACTATTTTTTTACAACATTGCCTTCTAGACGGAAATTTGTGCTAAAATATAAAATTAGAGAAAGTATCGGGAATTTTGCAAGGAGGCTAATAATAATGTTTGCTAGAGATATCGGAATCGACTTAGGAACAGCGAATGTACTCATTCACGTAAAAGGAAAAGGAATTATTTTGAACGAACCATCCGTTGTTGCAATTGACCGTCAATTAGAAAAAGTTTTAGCAGTTGGTGAAGAAGCAAGACGTATGGTTGGTCGAACACCTGGAAATATTTCAGCCATTCGCCCATTAAAAGATGGAGTAATTGCAAATTTTGAAATCACCGAAGCAATGCTTAAGCATTTTATTAATAAACTAGATGTAAAAGGTTTTCTTTCTAAGCCGCGCATACTTATATGCTGTCCGACGAATATTACATCGGTTGAGCAAAAGGCGATAAGAGAAGCGGCGATGAAAAGCGGAGGAAAAAAAGTCATTTTAGAGGAAGAGCCGAAAATAGCTGCAATTGGTGCAGGTATGGATATTTTTCAACCGAGTGGAAATATGGTTGTTGATATTGGCGGTGGTACGACTGACGTCGCTGTTTTATCGATGGGTGAAATCGTTACATCCTCTTCGTTAAAAATGGCTGGGGACAAGCTTGATATGGAAATTCTTCAATACATAAAACGTGAATATAAATTATTAATAGGTGAGCGTACAGCAGAGGATATAAAGATAAGTGTAGGGACGGTCTTTCCAGGAGCACGTAATGAGGAAATAGACATTCGTGGACGCGATATGGTATCGGGATTACCTCGTACCATTACGGTAAGATCGGAAGAAATAGAAAAGGCTTTACATGAATCTGTAGCACTTATTGTTCAAGCTTCAAAAAGTGTACTAGAACGCACACCGCCAGAATTATCAGCAGACATTATCGATCGTGGAGTAATTTTAACGGGTGGGGGAGCATTATTACATGGAATCGATCAGCTTTTATCAGATGAATTAAAGGTTCCAGTTCTCATCGCAGAAAATCCGATGGAATGTGTGGCAATAGGTACTGGTATTATGCTTGAAAATCTGGACAAGCTTCCAGTACGTAATTATGGTTAAACTGTTTGTACTTAGAAATAAGCACGTTCACAACTAGAAGGATGTCTTACATAATACGGTGACCGCTGTATAATCACTTGTAGTAGTTTTAAAGCAACCATGTTTAAGGCAATAGCCTATGGATAAGATACATATCGATTCAAGGATGAGGTGATAACAATGTTACGTGGATTTTACACAGCAGCATCAGGAATGATTTCACAACAGAGAAAAACGGATATGTTAACAAATAATATGGCAAATGCAAATACACCAGGTTATAAAGCAGAACAAGGGTCCTTACGAGCATTCCCAGAAATGCTATTGCAGCAACTTGGCACGTCTTCTATTCCAGGGCAAGAGTTGAAGGAGCTTCCTTATGCAAAAACAATTGGTACGATTAACACAGGTGTCTATTTACAGGAAACCATACCAAACTTCACTCAAGGTGACTTGAGAGAAACGGGATTACATACTGATTTAGCGCTACTTGATGTAGCTGTACCAAATAATGAAGGGCTATTTTTTACGGTGCAAAGCGCAAATGGTGACACTTTGTACACAAGAAATGGTAATTTCACTATTGATGGACAAGGGTATTTAACGACTAGTAGTGGTCATTATGTCCTTGATGAAAATGATGCACCAATACAAGTGGGCAGTGGTCAATTTACAGTTAACAGTGATGGGACAGTGCTAGAAAACAATGAGATTGTTGCTCGAATAAATATCGCCTATGCAACGGACACCAATACCCTCATTAAGGACGAGACGGGTATGTTAAGAACGGAAAACAACCAAGCTTTGCCAAGTGCAAATACGAACCAAGGGATCATATTTAAAATTGAGCAAGGTTTTATCGAAGGGTCAAATGTTGACACAACACAAACAATGACAGATTTAATGACTTCCTATCGTGCGTTTGAAGCAAATCAAAAAATATTACAAGCATATGATAAGAGTATGGATAAAGCAGTAAATGAAATTGGTAGGTTACGTTAAAATTAATTAAACGGTGTTTCAAATAAGCATATATTTTATTTATTGCTGATTATTGGGAGGGAATATGTAGTGAATAGGTCAATTTTGGCAGCTGCAAATACGATGGGTCAGTTACAACAGAAGCTTGACACGATTGGTCATAACCTTGCAAACGTTAATACGGTCGGCTACAAACGTCGTGAAGCAAGTTTTACCGAATTATTGTATCAAGAGTTTAATAATCAACCGAAGGATGATCAAGAGGTAGGTCGCTTAACACCAGATGGTATCAGACTGGGCACTGGGTCAAAATTAGGCCAAACGAGTATTGTTCTTTCTCAAGGGAGCCTTAAAGAAACAAACCGACCGCTTGATATTGCTTTTACTAAGGAAGGGCAATTTCTTCGCGTATCCGTAGAAGAAAATGGCAATGAAACAATTAATTATACGAGAAATGGTGCGCTCTATCTTTCACCTCTAAGTGAAGGATCTAATGAATCAGTGCTAGTAACGAGTGATGGGTACCCTGTGCTTGACAGCTTAGGTAATGCTATTAATATTGAAAATGATTTCCAAGACATTTCTATTAACGAAAATGGTACAATGAACGTAACGAAGAATGATGGTGAAGAACAAATTTACAATCTTTCTGTTGTTGAAATACATCGACCACAGCTATTACAGTCTATCGGCGATAATTTGCTTGGATTACCGAATCTCCAACAATTAAACTTAGGTGAAGATGAGGTATTAACATATTTAACAGACGAGCTTCAGGAAACAGTAAGTCTAAAACAAGGGGCATTAGAGCAATCTAATGTTAACTTGTCAAAAGAAATGACAGATATGCTCACAACGCAACGGACGTACCAATTTAATGCAAAATCAATTTCTATCGCAGATCAAATGATGGGTCTCGTTAATGGAATTCGATAATAAAGATAGATCAATTAGTTCGGGAATAAGATGACCGAAAGCTTGAAGGAAATGCTAATCCTACGTTAGCTTAAAACGTTTCAGACTTAAGTTTAGCCATTTCTTTCACGAAGCAAGAAATATCTTCCTATTCTTTTTGAACAGATCTATATTTAAAAGGAGTAAAGATAAGTGACAACGAATGTAAACCAGTCTGAAACAAAGACGCGTTCTCAACTGAGACAAGAACGACAACAAGGGGAAGAACATACACAAGACACGAAAAGTAAAAGTAAAACAAAAGTGAAAGCTCGTGTACGCTTAATCCCCATTTGGTTAAAACTAATAATTGTTGCTGTGCTACTTGTCACCAGTTTATTATTAGGTGCTATAGTTGGTTATGGTGTCATTGGAAATGGAGATCCTTCCGATGCACTCAAAAAATCTACTTGGCAACATATTTTTAATTTAGTTGATAAAGATACCGAGTAAGAAGGAGATTTGCATATTATGTTAGATGTAACAGCAATTAAAGATATTATACCTCATCGTTATCCATTCTTATTAGTTGATAAAATTATAGAAGTAGATGAAGGCAAGCGAGCTGTAGGCATTAAAAATGTAACAGCTAATGAAGAATTCTTTAATGGACATTTTCCTGATTTTCCTGTTATGCCAGGTGTTTTAATTGTAGAAGCACTAGCACAGGTCGGTGCTGTAGCTATGTTAAAGAAAGAGGAAAATCGAGGCAGGTTAGCGTTTTTTGGTGGAATTGATAACTGTAGGTTTAAAAAGCAAGTGAAACCTGGTGACCAATTGCGCTTAGAGGTAGAAATGACTCGGGTACGAGGTTCCATTGGCAAGGGAAAAGCTGTTGCAACTGTTGATGGAGAAATTGCGTGTGAAACGGAAATTATGTTTGCTCTTGGTGATAAAACAGAGTAAATCTACACTTTAATTACGACATAATAAGATTACCCTAGTGGTAATCTTTTTTTATGCTGTTTTCGTATAGATTCCGTAGCATTTTTTCTTCTAAAAAACAATAACTGATGAGTAAGACGACGTAGTTATGAATGCTAAATCAGCTTATATGTGATGATCGCTAATATAACTAACAATGAATATATACATTCCTAATAATAACAATTATTTAATGAAAAATTTCAATGAATTTTGGGAAACATATTCAAAGACACACCTTTGGATGTCTAAGTAAGGATAAATAAGGAGTGAGTTTCATGAACAAAAAATGGTCATTAACACTAATGAATTCATTATTATTTGCGTTACTATTTACAGGTTGTAATACGAATCCAGAAAATCCTCCACCACCTGAGACTGAAACACCGATGGAAGAAGAACTGCCAGAGGAAGATTTAAATAATAACACTTATGAGGAAGATATGATGGAAGAAGAGGAAGAAAATCAAGAGGGATGACAAGACGTTATTATTTCTATTGCCCACTTTTTGTGGGCTCATTTTAGTTAGGCTGTTTTCACATTTGCTTGATGCTTTTCGTACTAAGAAATACGTATAAACTAAGTCTTTTCTTCTATACAATGATGATTTACCTAGTACTAATTTGGATAACAATTGCAACATTATTTACGAAAAGAGCCTTCAGTTATTACTATAGTGTTTGTCAGTGAAATGATAATCTTCCAAATTCTATCCACTTCGAAATAATTCTTCACGATGTAACAAATTTCCTCAATAATTGTCATTTTGAATAACTATATGGTATTATTAATAATTAGTCAGATTAATTTTGGAGGTACGGATAGTAAATGTTCAAAAATCTTCCACACGGTATAAAAATTAGTATTTCTCGCTCAATATCTGCAGCATTCGAACAGTATATGAACAAAATTGAGTGGAATGAAGAAAAATATGATACCAATGATTTTATTCAGCATTGGAGACACTATGCAGACAAAAATGCATCATGGTTTGATAAAATAGAAGATGAAATTAAAGAAAATCCTTTATTTCATGAACAGCTCGCTGATAAAATTAATGAAACAATTGAGAAGCTTTTATCAGAACAACCAACAAACGATCAAATACAACAAATCGAATCTCTAGTTAATGAACTGCAAATAGAAGATATTGATTATGCGTGTAAGTCGGAAGCGAAATACCATATTGACCAATTAACAAAGGCTGTAAAAAAAAACAGCAACGACAAAAATTAACTGAAATCTTGTATTATCAGGCTTTTGAAGAAGAATTACCAGAACAGGCATATAGTCTTGATGATCTCACAAAAATAGGGAAGCAAGCACAGGATAAGCTTAATTCGGAAGAAGAACTAACTGAAGAGCTTGATGATGTGACACAAAATAAAGAATTTAAATTATATCATTAAACAATATAAAGTATAGAGGGACAGGTTCCATAACCGTATATGGGCCTGTCCTTAGTTATGAACAATTACACCCCACTGTAAAAACTCATTATGTGATATGGCTTCGTCTACTATTCCTCTTAAAGAACTATGTAACTTTCTATATTTATACTCTATTAGAACAGACTTAAAGAAGGTAATATCGTTTAATAGTAATAAAAATAGTAATATATAGACAAAATTTCTATTTTTTCATAAATATGAGACGATTATACTATATAATAAATATTATCCTTTTTTAAGGGGGGGGGGTTATGTGAGTATTTACTTTTACCTTACAAAGGTGTCTGTATCAGAAGTGCGGAGCGACACAGAGGAAAATAATGTATTCTACAAAATTCTCATTAATGAAAATCCAGCGATGTATAACCATAAAAATACACAGTTGAAGCATTTAGATGATGTCATTACTAGCCAAATTATTTATCACTTTGATGACGTGCAAATACCTTTATCTGCTCTACCAAAACCACACTTGCATTCCACGGCATTTTATTGTAAATCTAATTCCATTATTGAACTATACTTTTTATCAAATGATAAAAAACGATTAGTAGTTGCATCGATTTTCCTCCAGCATAATAAAATAAGCTTATTAACCTATAAGTGGAATAAACGAATGAAAGAGTATACCTTACAACCATTGCATGTAGAAGATAGTTTTATGGAAACCTCAATTCAAAGAGTATTAAAACGATTTAGTATTATGAGGGGAAATCTTTGTGCATTTATGCTTTTTCCGAATGAAAGAAAGAATTAGTAGATCAACGAAGTGATGGTCGAGTACGTTGAAATATAGAAAAGGGTCAATCTTACATCGTTGATAGCTTGGTTAACATTCACCATAACCGGCGAATATATAGTGTAAGGTCACAGACCCTAAGAGTACCTCAAATAAATATAATTAGGGCTTTAAATAAAGCTAAAGCGTGTATGCCACCATGCATGAGAGGCTTTGTTGCATGAGGAGTATGTAACAAAGTGATAGATAGCATACATGCACATTTCACCACTTATCGACTATTGTTATTAAGCTGTTGTTTAAATTCTTGTAATAGCTGTTCACCGTGTAAACCTCTTTGGAGTAAATCAGTTAATAATATTTCGGCACGTTTCGTTCTTCGGTTGATTAAGACACCGTCCATTAAAACGCTCACACTATCCCCCATAGTTGTAATCTTCTTTACTTTTACGGACATTGTTGCAGGATCATTGTCTTTCTTGGAGATGACCGTTTGAATCGGAATGCTCTTTGTCTGACTCTGTTTATGTAGTTCATTGAATAGGTGTAAATAGTCTGGAACAATTAAAATATCAAGTAACCACCTGTTTTCGCCGTCCTCTTTATTAATGATTAACCCATCAAGTAATGATATGCCTTGTTTACTAACCTGTAATTCGTCATCATTTAATATAGTGAGGGCAACTAATCTGAAGGTTTTCATGTACACACCTCCCTCATTTAATAAGAAACAACTTCATTTCTTACAGTATATCATAATCATTGAGGTATATTTTTAAAAGAAATAATGACAGTCTTAGTTCAGCGAGGTTTTGATGTAGGCTCTTTTCGTAAACTTTAATGTTTTTTAACTTATATTTTAAGAAAACTGATGTGTATGATATGCTACGAACCCTAGTTGTGTGCACGAGGTTATTTCCTCATACGAAATACAGCCTGATTGTAATAGGATTTTTGCTTACAAGCGTCAGTTCAGCTAGTTAATATGTTTACCGAATATATTTAAGCTATAGATTTAACGTCAAATAAATACCTCGAAAATAGTATGAATAATTTATCAGCACCCGTAGGTCCTTTCATACATATTGTGTCCCCAATTGGTTACGGGAAGTGCTATCAAATGCCAAATCATTTGTTTACTTAATCTTATATGCTTATGATATTCTATGTGTTCATATATAGGCGCTTGTATGTATAACTGTGCTAATCGAGTTGACGATTATTCTTGAGACGGAAATGCGTTAAATCTATGAATACAGAACAACGCCTTCTTTAGATATAAAACTTCAGCAGCATTTGATGTTAGTTGGCAAGGTGTTATCTATTCTAGTGAAATTGTTACAATTATTCAGCAGTTTTTATGGGCATCGTATAACGTGTAAGTTGTTTATTTTCAACATTAACAAAGCCTTCACGCAACTTTTAGCTTCATGTTCCAATACCTCTTCTGTTAACTCGAATCCTAAGTACCACTAAAATCTAGTTAGGCCAATTACTGTAATCCTATTATCTCTCTTGAATGTTCTTCCTATGTATAAATTATTATGATATATACAATAGGACTAGATAGTATGAAATTTGCTTTACGTTTTAGTCATTAGAAAAAATGGGTATAATAAACACAAAAAATTCATAGTTTATGAAGAAGGTTATTAATTCAATTAAAATCTATACAGCTTGAATTTATATTTAGTAGATTGGGGAGGCGATTCTTAAATAATGAAAATAACAGTAGCGGGAGCAGGTTATGTAGGTTTATCAAATGCGATACTATTAGCGCAACATAATGAGGTAGTAGCGATAGATATTCATCAGGAGAAGGTAGATTTGATAAACAATAGACAGTCTCCAATTGTAGATACAGAGATTGAAGAGTTTCTTACAACGAGGAACTTAAATTTATCAGCAACAACAGATGTATATAAAGCTTATGAGCATG
The DNA here is from genome assembly GCF_051842895.1 of Cytobacillus sp. Hm23. Lineage (NCBI taxonomy): Bacteria > Bacillati > Bacillota > Bacilli > Caryophanales > Bacillaceae > Cytobacillus > Cytobacillus sp. Hm23. The sequence goes on along the minus strand of NZ_JBPXRQ010000009.1, from coordinate 71,892 downwards.
CGGAATTTGTTATTATTTCTACACCAACGAACTATGACCCTGACAAGAATTATTTTAATACTAGAACAGTGGAAGCTGTGATCGCGAATGTCCTTGCAGTGAACCCAAAGGCTACTATGGTTATTAAATCGACTGTTCCTGTAGGGTATACTAGCAGGGTGAAGGAAATGTTTGAGACGGATAATATCATCTTCTCACCGGAATTTTTAAGAGAGGGTAGAGCACTTCATGATAATTTATATCCTTCAAGAATTATCATTGGAGAAAAATCTGAAAGAGCAGAAAGATTTGCAAGCTTATTAGCAGAAGGGGCCATTAAAAAAGACATCTCTATTTTATATACAGACTCTGCTGAAGCAGAAGCAGTAAAGCTTTTTTCCAATACCTATTTAGCAATGAGAGTAGCTTATTTTAACGAACTAGATACTTATGCTGAAATACGAGGACTAAATACAAAAGAAATTATTGATGGTGTTGGACTTGATCCTAGAATTGGAAATCATTATAATAACCCTTCATTTGGGTATGGTGGATATTGTTTGCCTAAGGATACGAAGCAACTTTTAGCGAATTACGAGGATGTGCCTAACCATATTATTGGTGCTATCGTAGATTCTAATCGAACACGAAAAGATCATATAGCGGATCAAATTATAGCAAAAAAGCCCAAAGTTGTAGGGATATATAGATTGACAATGAAAACAAACTCAGATAATTTTAGAGATTCATCGATTCAAGGTATTATGAAAAGAATTAAAGCTAAAGGAATAGAGGTTGTAGTGTACGAGCCAGCTTTAAATGATGAACTTTTCTTTCACTCAAAAGTTATTAATGATTTGTCTCAATTTAAAATGTTAGCAGATGTCATTGTTTCAAATAGACTTAGTGCCGAAATTGAAGATGTTGAAGAGAAAGTATACACGAGAGATTTGTATAATACAGACTAGCTACAATAAGAAGTAAGCTGAAAGGGTAGAGTTTATATGGTGAAAGCCCGCAAGAAGTCAAGTTATATCATTTTATGGATTACAGTCATTACATGGATGATGCTTATTTTTTATTTATCCTCACAAGTGGAGGAACAATCCGCTAATCTAAGTACAAACATCACCAAAGTTATTATAGAATCAGCGGAAAAGGTTTCACCTCAATCTGAATTTAGTTTATATAAAATGAATCGTTTAGTAAGGAAAAATGCCCATTTTATCGCTTACTTAGTATTAGGAATGCTAGTTGTGTTTGCATTGAGGAGCAGTGGGAAGTCCGGCTTGAAATCCTTTGGTGTTGCGCTAATGATTTGTGTGTTATACGCCATATCGGATGAACTCCATCAGCTATTTGTGCCTGGCAGAGGTGCTCAAATGAGAGATGTTATCATTGATAGTGCTGGTGCTATCGTTGGTATTAGTATGTCCTTCCTACCAAAACTTTTTCTGGTGAATAGTAAATACGAAACCTCTTAATCTACTTTCTGTTGATTGAGAGGTTTTTTAATAGCTAGAAGTTTTATGTATATCTAAGCCAAGTTCTATCACTCTGATTCCACTAATAAGAACTGTCCACTATTTATCTTCCCTAGTACCTTTCTTTTAAAACTTGCATTATTGATTATATTCATACTTAACGTGTGTGTATATTTACCTCATAAATGATTAATATTCATCTTGTGAAAATAGTAACAATACCTTACGAAAAGCACTTTTTAAAAGGCAGTTTTCTCATAAATTGTTTTTCGTATTAGGAATTAAACACGTATACAACTATATTTCGTATCATCGTTTCTTCTATAACATGATGACTTACATATAAAGCCATTTCTTATCGTACAAATTTTGTGAGAATAGCAACAAGGTTAAGAAAGAGTCTTTCATCTAGATTGCTGTTTTTCGTACAAAAAATATAAAAGAGTACAACTAGATTTCGTGTCATCCTTTCTTCAATAAATCCGATGACTGTTAATTACATCGACATTTTTATAGTTTAGGAACGGTAGCAACAAAATTTGAAAATATCCTTAACAAAAAATGACATATTGATAAATGAAGATGCATAGTATTTTTTATCTATAAATTATTGAAAGATGAGAGAAGGAGTGAGAATACTATGCCAAAAGAAGCAGTCATACATACATAACATGGAAAAGGAATAACGATGAAACAAATTAAGGTCACTTGAAAGTATTGATTGGTAGATTCATATGATAACGAATTAATAATGGCTGCAAATCAGTTAATAAGATGAGGGGGAGCAATAATGGGTACGAAAATAATGGTAACTGGCGGTTGTGGTTTTATTGGATCTCATATAGTAGATCAACTACTGGAACAACAATATGAAGTTGTAGTAGTAGATAATCTCAGCTCTGGTCGTTTAGATAACATTCCTTCAAATAAGGTTGAGTTGTATGTATGTGATGTAACAAGTGATGAATTCCATGAGGTTGTGCAAAAAACAAAACCAGATTATATCATCCATCAAGCAGCACATGTATCAGTTGTCAATTCTACAATGAACATGATGCACGATGCTGAAATTAATATTAAGGGTTCTTTAAATGTAATTGAAGCAGCCAAACGGTTTAAAGTACAAAAGATTATTTTTGCATCATCAGCTGCTGTGTACGGTGAAACGGAATACCTACCGATCGATATCTATCATCCTACAAAGCCCCAATCACCATATGGTTTATCCAAATGGACAACAGAGGAATATTTGAAAATGGCTTCAAAATATTATGGTGTGAAGTTCAGTATTTTAAGGTATAGCAATGTTTATGGACCACGTCAAAATTATTTAGGTGAAGGTGGAGTAGTAGCCATCTTTGCCAATCAAATGAGTAATCATGAGGAAATTAGCATATTTGGTGACGGTGAGCAAACGAGAGATTTTATTTATGTGAAGGATGTAGCTGCTGCTAATATTCGAGCCTTGAAGAATGGTGATGGATTAGTCTTAAATGTTTCTTCAACTATGCCAGTAACAATAAATCATTTATTTAAGACAATGACAGCTTTGCTGGATTATAAGCAAGAAGCAAGCTATCACAATTCTCGAAAAGGAGAAATAGCGAATAGCGTATTATGTAACAAATCTACAAAGGAACATCTAAATTGGAATTTGTCCTACTCATTTCAAGAAGGTTTAAAAGAAACGATAGATTATTATAAAAACTATTCTTTAGTATAAAGTAGATTTCACAAAGATTGCCTATCACTTCACTAAAAAGCTGTTGGTTGGCGATCTTATTTTTAATATTTTTCCACTCTTTGTGATAGAAACTCTCTTAATTTATTAATAATGATAAAAACAGTATTAATAAGTAATCAAGTGCATATAATGAATCAAGGTTTTGGTTAAACACGTTTTCAGTGTCCATATTCCAACCATGAAGGGTATAAAAAGTAGAGTTGTATCTTTTATAGCATTAGTTAGAGGAGGGATACTTGTTGCCCATAGAGAGTGAGGATAGGAAGTAGAATAAATTGTTATACAAAATAGGAGGGAAGCAGCGTATTGAAAACAACAAATAACTTTTTCGACACTTATGTTTCTGCTACTTACATAGAAAAAGATAGTTTTAAAGTACAAAAGAATATTGTATTTCCAGTATTGAAAAGGTGGGCAGATATACTCCTTTCGCTAATCGGATTGTTAATGACATCTCTTATTATTATCGTTTTTGCTATTTTGATAAAACTGGAGACACCAGGGCCTGCATTTTTTATTCAAAAAAGAGTAGGTAAAAATGGTAAATATTTCAATTTAATTAAATTGCGCTCTATGTGTGTAGATGCTGAAAAGAATGGAGCTCAATGGGCCCAGAAAAATGATCCAAGAGTGACGAAGGTAGGAAGCTTTATGCGAAAAACAAGGATAGATGAACTACCCCAATTTATTAACGTATTAAGAGGTAACATGAGTATTGTAGGTCCAAGACCTGAACGTCCGATGTTTACAGCTCAATTTAACGAAGAAATACCTGGGTTCATAAATCGCTTATCAGTAAAACCAGGATTAACTGGATGGGCTCAAATTAATGGGGGATATGAGATTACTCCATATGAGAAATTAAAGCTGGATCTTTATTATATAGACAATCAATCATTTTTGATGGAGCTGAAGATTATGTTAAAAACAGTTCGCATCGTAGTAACAGGAAATGGAGCAAGGTAATTATAGACGAGTGAATTTAAATATGAGGAGATAAAAAATATGATTTTAGTTACGGGCGCTGCAGGCTTTATTGGCTATCATTTATCACAGTATCTATTAAAAGAAGGATATGAAGTTGTAGGCATAGATAACTTAAATGATTACTATGATGTCACATTAAAAGAAGATAGGTTGAAATTACTTGAGGTAAACAAGAGGTTTACATTTGAAAAGGTAGATTTGAAAGACCAAGATCAAGTTTTGCATATTTTTAAAAATTACCCTATAACTAAAGTGATTAACTTAGCAGCACAGGCGGGTGTTCGATATAGCTTAGAAAATCCTTTATCTTATATTCATTCTAACGTTCTAGGCTTTACAAATATATTGGAAGCGTGTAGACATCATGGCATTAAACATCTCATTTACGCATCATCAAGTTCTGTTTATGGTGCTAATAAAAAAATGCCATACGCTGTTAAAGATAATGTAGATCATCCTATAAGTCTTTATGCAGCTACAAAAAAATCAAATGAGTTACTTGCACATACGTATAGTCACTTGTTTGGTTTGCCTACTACTGGATTAAGGTTTTTTACTGTATACGGTCCAATGGGAAGACCTGATATGGCTTACTTTAAATTTACGAAATCAATTATTGAAGGGAAACCTATACAAGTATTTAATCATGGAAAGATGAAGAGGGATTTTACTTATATAGATGATATTGTAGAGGGAATTGTTAATTTAATAGATAAGATTCCACAATCGAATGACAGTTGGGATAGAGAGCATCCTGTGCCAGATTCAAGCTATGCACCGTATAAAGTATACAATATTGGTAATAACCGTCCAGTCGAATTAATGACCTTTATCCATACGATAGAAAAGGCCGTTGGAAAAAAAGCAATCATCGAATATCTCCCGATGCAACCAGGGGATGTAAAAGAAACGTATGCAGATATAGATTCATTAACAGATGATATCGGCTTTACACCATCAACTAGCATTGAGCAGGGAATACATCAATTTGTAGATTGGTACAAAAAATACTACACTCCAATAACGAAATAGGGGAAGTTGGTTATATGAATCATAAGAATGTGAAGGTTCTTCATATGTCAACAATTGATTTAACGATAAAAGATATGTTATTAGATAAAATGGATGAACTTAGGGAGTTAAATTATAAGATTGAGTTTCTTTCTGATGATACTGGCTTAGTTACAGAAATAGAGAGCAGAGGGTATCGTCACATTACCGTAAGTATGTCTCGCAAAATAAAACCACTGAAGGATCTCGCTAGCATTATGACGATTGTTAAAATCTTAAAAAATGAGAAATATGATATTGTGCATACACATGCAGCTAAAGCGGGTGTCATAGGTCGAATAGCAGCGAGGATAGCAGGAGTAAAAATAATTATCCATACAAGTCATGGCTTACCTTTTTATGAGGGCCAATCTAACATAAAAAACTTTGTCTATAAAGGTTTAGAGAGGGTGGCTAGCTCCTTTAGTCATGCTTACTTTTCTCAAAACAAAGAAGATTTGGATGTTATAAGGAAGATAGTACCGAAAAGAATTATAACTGCTTATGAAGGAAATGGTATTCCTTTAACTAAAATTGATAATTATGAGAAGCTAACGGTTTCCAAAAAAACAGAGCTCCAACAAAGCATAGGTATTAACAATAATGAATTTGTGTTTTTAATGGGTGCAAGGTTTGAGGGTGTAAAAAATTATCAAATGCTATTGAGGTCAATTGCCAATTTAACAACTGATCGTTCTTGTAAGTTTCTTCTTGCTGGTACAGGAGAAGAATTAGAAAGTATGAAGTTATTAGCTGAGAATCTTCGTATTACAGACAAAGTAATATTTTTAGGATATAGGAAAGATATATATGACTTAATCCAACTATGTGATGCTGTTATTCTAACTTCTGAAAAAGAAGGGATACCGAGGATTTTAATGGAAGCTATGGCGTTTAATAAACCAGTGTTAGCTACAAACGTGTTAGGAACGAAAGAATTAGTTGTGCATAATCAAACGGGTGAATTAGTAGAATTAAATGACATAGAAGGTTTAACAGAAACAATGTCCAAGTGGATTTCAGAGAATTATAGATTAGAATTGGAACAATATGCAAAGAACGCACGAGAAAGAATAATTAGTGAATTTACCGAAGCTAAAGTGGCAGCTAGACTAGATACTCTTTATAAAGATTTAATAAGCAAAGTATATGATATTAATTCAATGAATGAGAGGTTAAGGAGCTATTAAACTATTAATGAATCGTATGTTAGAAAACAAGTCCCTATGATTTGTTTTTATAGTCATAATAGTTACTTATAATTGATTTCATATGAGGTGAATTTAAGAATGCAAGATGAATTTGTGAGCATAATTATACCAACATATAAAAGGGCAGATTTGTTAGAAAGAGCCATTGTGAGTGTGCTAAATCAATCATATACAAATACTGAGGTTATCGTTGTAGACGATAATGATCCACATACAGAGTTTAGAAAAAAAACTGAAGAAATTATGAAAAAATTTATAAATGCAACAAATGTTATTTATTTTAAACATGAGAGAAACAAAAATGGCGCTTCAGCAAGAAATACAGGTATTAAAATAGCAAGAGGTCAATATATCGGCTTTTTAGATGATGATGATGAGTTTCACAAGGATAAAATTTGGTATCAAGTGAAGGAATTACGAAAAACTGACTTCAAGATTGGTGCGGTATATTGTGATTTTGTAGTGAAGGATAACAACCAAATAATTAGAAAAAATAGGTATAACAAAGAAGGAAATTTACAATTCGATGTATTGTGCAACAGGTTGAATATTTCAGGTTCTAACTTCCTTTTTAAGAAAAGTGCAGTTGAAAACACAGGGTTTTACGATGAAAGATTTAACAGACATCAGGACTTAGAGTTTCTGGTGAGGTTTTTTAATGACTACAAGACTAAATATATTAATAAGTCTTTATTAAGTATTTATAAAGATGACAGGGCTAATATATTGGATACAACCTCTATGGAAAAAACAAAAAAACAGTTTTTATCGAAATATGAAGGCATTATACACACCTATCAAAAACAAGGACATATGATTTATTTTTATAACTATTTAGAGATCTATAAGCAGCATCTTCTTAATAAAGATTTCTTAGCTGCCCTTAAATGTTGGAAAAAGTATAAACTCGGGCTAAGGGTTATACCAAGCTTGTTGAATCGCCAACTGTATAAGCTGATGGATAAGGTGATGGTGAAACTCTATTTATTAAAGAAGGAGAGGTTATTATAAAAAAATCTATTTCCATTGTAATGAGTTGTTATAATGCAGCTGAAATAATTGGGAGAACGATAGAATCTATTAAAACCCAACATTTTCAAGACTATGAGCTTATTATTGTTGATGATTATTCAACCGACAACACAGTAGAAGTGATAGAAGAGGAAATTACATTAGATCCTCGAATGACTTTAATAAAAAATACAGAGAATATAGGTTTGACAAAATCACTTATTAAAGCAGTTCGTTTATCTCATGGGGAATATATTGCGAGAATTGATGCTGGAGATTTAATGCACCCTGAAAGACTTAGAAAACAAAAGGATATTTTGGATGAACATGATGACGTTGGGTTAGTTACTTCATATTGTAACATTATTAAAATGAAAGATGGAATAATGATAGAGCAATACGACAAAGTACTAGAAGCTGAAAATATTAAGAAATCGATGGCGCTAGGTAATAGAATTGAGCATTGTACTACAATGTTTAGAAAATCTATATATGATGAAGTTGGCGGGTATAACAAAGAATACTATACTTCGCAAGATTACGATCTGTGGGTGAAAGTGCTCCATGTTTCTAGTCTATATGTTATTCCAGAGATATTATCAACAAGTATTTATGATATAGGTAATTCTATCACCTACAATAAAAATAAAGTTCAATTAAGGAATGGAATAAAAATAAGAGTAAATGCAATGAAAAATAGTTACCTTCCTAAAAAGGCTTGTATGTCAGGAATTATTAAAGCACTGCTGATGTATATTTTACCTAGCAAGGTGAATATCATGCTAAGAAATTATTTTAGTCCTGTAAAATCGAGGAGTTTGGAATAAATGGTTATGATAAGTATCAATAATAGTAAGCCTGCTGTGGCTTTATTATTTGGCTATGTAATGTATTTTACCTTGAAACCTTTTTACCTTTTTAGTAGTGGATCTTTACAAATTGCAGATTTTATTTTGTTAGCCACCTTCGGTATACTTCTTATTGCTGTAAATGGAAAGTTTCGCGCTCCTGAACCCGTTATGTTAATTTTGAAAGTTGCTCTGTTTTTTTGTTTGTATGTAGCTTTTATAAATATTATTTGGGGTATTATCAATCAAGAATGGAGTGCTTACTTTAAAAATACGTTGTTTTATATATTTAATTTCTTTTCAATGTTAATGGTTGTTGGATTATATAAAGTATACAATGTTGCCTTTTTAAAAGCATCAGCTTTAGCCGTCCAATTATCCATTATTACTCAATTTTTGCTCTTCATCATATATGGTGGTTTTTCTTCTTCGAGAATGGTGTTGTTTTTTAATAATCCTAATCAGTTAGGTTATTATGCAATCTTAATCGCAGCTCTGCTCCTTGCTTTAAAAGATTACGTTATATATAAACCTTTGTATATCATAGCTATATTTTCTAGTTTAGTCATATGTTTAATATCTTTGTCAAAAGCCGCAATGCTAGCATATCTTATTATTTTTATTCCGACGATTGTCAAACGATTTTCTGTCAAGAATGGTAAATGGATCAAAACACTGTTTATACTACTCTTAATTATTATTCCTGTTGGAGTTGTTTTTCAGGATGAGATTGTGAACAATCCTTTAACGACTAATGTAGTTGAAAGAATTAATAAAATTGGACAAGATAAAGATGATTCATTAGGTGGAAGAGGGTACGATAGGATTTTTAACCATATCAATTATTTAATATTTGGAGCAGGAGAAGGTTTATACGAGCGTTTTGAAAGTCAAATTACAAAAGAAGTCCATTCAACGATTGGGAACCTTGTTTTTTCATATGGATTAGTAGGTCTATTTATCTTTATATTTATTATCTATTATATTGAAAAGGTAGAGGGATTTAAGAATGTCAGTTCAATTATTGGATTAATGTTTTATGGTCTGTTTCATAACGGAATTAGGAATACGATGCTATGGATATTTCTAATGATCTTAATAATTATTGCTGTAGATCTTAAAAAAAGAAAAGCGAATCATGTAACCCTCAAATAGTTTTGTAAACTTAGTTAATTGAATACTTAGTAAATAATATATCTTGTGAGCTTTTGAATGATTGTCAAAATTGTTTGTTATACCAGGAGGCTTCTCATGAAACATAAAATTGCATTTTTCATAGGAACACTCTCAACAGGTGGAGCTGAAAGAGCGGTATCAAATTTAACATTAAATTTATCGAGTGAATTTGATAACAATATAATTTTATTTGAAAATAAAGCAAAAGTTGAATACCCCTATACTGGAGAAATAATTAAAGTGAGGAATGTAAAAGCAAGCAATGTCATTTATAAATGTTTAGCTCTTTATTATAGGATGAATATCATTAAGAAGCTGAAGAAAAAAAATGAAATTAAAACAATGATCAGTTTTTTAGAATATCCGAATCTAATAAATTTATTAACGAGAAAATATGGTAAAACGGTTATTTCTGTTAGAAATCACATGTCAACGAAGCACAAAAAAGGGCTTAAATCTTTCTTTTGGAAAAAAACCATCAAAATCTTGTATAAAAAAGCTGATAAAATTGTGGCAGTTTCACATGAAATAAAAAATGATTTAGTTACAAATTATGGCATCGATGAAGATAAAATAACAATTATTTATAACTCATACCCGATTCAAAGAATTAACGAACTATCAAAAGAACCCATTGAAGAGCAGTATAGAAATATATTCGAACATCCAGTGATTATCACAGCTGGAAGGTTAAATAAACAAAAAGGACAATGCCATCTCATTAGAGCATTTAGTAGAGTGAAAGCTTTAAATCCAAATGCGAAACTAGTTATTCTTGGGGAAGGTGTATTAAAGGAAGAACTAGAACAATTGGCAGATGAGTTAAAAATTAAACAAGATGTCCACTTTTTAGGCTTCCAACAAAATCCTTTTAAATACATTAATAAGTCAAAGGTATTTGTTCTCTCTTCTTTATACGAAGGCTTTCCCAATGCATTAGCAGAAGCAATGGCTTGCGGTATTCCTATCATTTCAACAGACTGTTTATCTGGTCCTAGAGAAATATTAGCGCCAACTCATATTGGTGTCAAGAATATGACATATGAAATTAATAGAGAGATGTTCGGAGTGTTAACACCAGTTTGTAGAGGTAATCATTTAAGGGAAAAAGATAGCTTACTAGAAGAGGAATTAACTTTAGCTAATCACATTCATCACTTATTAAATAATGAAGATTTGCGAAAATACTATGCAAATAGAAGCGTTGAAAGGATAAGTGATTTTAATATAAATCATATTATTAAGGAATGGGAAAACATGATTTCTAAATTCTGTTAAGTATGACTATATTATTTAAGAGGTATATAACTTTGGATAATAAAGAATTAACAGGGAAAATGATAAACGCTACTAAATGGGCAACGTTAACTGAGATCGCTGCAAAATTAGTTACTCCTATTACGAATATGATTTTAGCTAGAATCTTAGCTCCGGAGGCGTTCGGAGTTGTTGCAACCATCACAATGATAATTAGCTTTGCAGATATGTTTACAGATGCAGGGTTTCAAAAATACTTGGTTCAGCGTGAGTTTAAGGATAAGGAAGAAAAGCTTAAAAATACGAATGTTGCTTTTTGGACAAACCTTGGCATTTCTTTGGTCCTTTGGGGAATTATCATTATATTTAGTGATTTAATTGCTGCTTTAGTAGGAAATCCAGGCTTAGGAATAGTTGTTGCTATTTCTTGTATGGTATTACCTTTAACATCCTTTTCAAGTATTCAAATGGCACTATACAGACGAAGCTTTGATTTTAGGACTTTATTTACAGTAAGAGTAGGGACTGTATGTATCCCATTTTTTATTACGATCCCTTTAGCTTTATTTGGTTTAGGTTATTGGTCGTTAATTATTGGCATGATTGCAGGACAATTGTTTAGTGCAATTGTATTAACTGTAAAATCAGAATGGAAACCATCACTGTTTTATAAATTCAAAATATTAAGACAAATGCTATCATTTAGTATATGGTCGTTAATTGAAGGGATAATGATCTGGTTTACCATTTGGGTAGACGTTCTTATTATTAGTGGTGCCTTAAGTGTCTATTATTTAGGAATATATAAAACATCTATTATGATGGTGGATGCTTTATTCGGGCTTATAATTGCGTCAACTGCACCTGTTTTATTTTCTGCTTTGTCACGTTTACAACATGATAATGAAAAGTTTAATCTTTTCTTCTTTAAAATCCAAAGATACGTTTCCTTGATCGTATTTCCACTGGGTATTGGTGTATACCTATATAGCGATTTAGCGACCCAAATATTTTTAGGTGATGATTGGTATGAAGCTAGTGATGTCATTGGTTATTGGGCGTTAACTAGTGCAATTATGGTAGGTGTCGGACGATATTGTAGTGAAGTGTATCGGGCTAAAGGCCGTCCTAAATTATCTATATTGGCTCAAATATTGCATTTAGTCGTTTTAATTCCTGTTTGTCTCATTAGCGTTAAGTATGGTTTTTGGGTGTTAGTCATTGCTCGTTCATGGATTAGGTTGCAAGGTGTCATTGTTAATTTATTAATAATGAAGTTTGCAATCGGGATATCTATAATTAAAATGCTTAAAAATGTGCTCCCTTCAGCTTTATTTGCAACTTTGATGGGTTTTTTAGGATATTTATTGCAGCGAATGAATGAGGGGCTCGCTTGGGATTTTATATCGATTTTATTATGTATGATTTTTTATTTCTCACTAAATATACTTTTTCGAGATACACGGCTAGATTTAATCGGTTTAGTTCAACAAATAAAAAAGAAATCATAAAAAGAAATGGTTGTCTGGATGAAAAATAGTACAGGTGGTGGGTAAATGAAAATTGGAGTTTTTTCCGATCCACAGGGACACGAGAAGGCTATTGTAGATGCTTGTATTGATAGAAATGTAGATTATGTCATTATTAATATATTTGCACCTAATTGGATAGAGCAGTTTGAGAAGGCTGAGTGTGATGGTTATATTGTACGACCTCCTACTAAAACAAGATTGTGGAGGAACGTGTTCCTTAATAGAATATGGTTAATCAAAGATAGAATAGAAGGTAAATGCGTTCCTGAGCTTGAAAGCATTTTATATTATGAATCTAAAATTATGATGTCTGACTTCTATAAGTTAAATGAGCTGCCTCATGTCTCGGCAAACACCTTTTTTAATATAAAAGAAGCGCTACATTTCGCCAAACAAACAAAATCATTTCCTAAAATCATTAAAAGTGATGGAGGAAATTCAGGTCTTGGCGTCAAAAAAATAAATTCTAAAGTCAAATTAATGTTTCAAATATACAAATCTTTTTTTACAAAAAATATATTTAGAGGATACCATACAATAAGTGATCTACCAAAGTTTGTGAAAAGCTATTTAAAGCCCATAAAAATGTATAAAAATATGAATAGAGAGTATTTTCCATACACTGAAAGGGGGCAGGGGTACATCCACATTCAAGAGCATGTGGATATGAAAACAGAGTGGAGGGTCATTAAAATTGGCAATTCTTATTTTGGATTTAGGAAACCAAAAGGGAAAAATGGGTTGAGAAGTGGGTCTGGTTATCTTGGTGATTGGGTCGACCCTCCAAAAGAATTGTTAAATTTGGTTAAAGCATGGTGTGAAAAGTTAAAAATATCCTCAATGTCCTTTGATATCTTTGAAGATTTAGAAGGTAATTACTTGATTAATGAAATGCAAGTATTTTTCGGATCAATTTCTCCTAGTCAAATGTACATTGATGGTGTTCCAGGAAGATATATGTGGATAAATGGTAAATGGGTTTTTGAGGAGGGGGAATTTTGTAGATTTAATTGCAATTTGTTAAGGATAGAGATGTTAAATGAAATGATTTATAAGAAAGAACTAGCAGCTAGTTTTAACTAGAATATATGGCTCGCCAACCGGCGAGCCTTTATCATTTTCCATAGCAGCGATAACGATAAAGGCACAGCTCTTGAATATACTGGTCAATGACTACTGTGTTTTTATCCAATTGTTCGTTATTATCATTGTTTAATGATATTACTTTTAATTTTTCCTCATCAATATTTGTAAGAGAAATATTATGCTTTAATTGGTTTAAAATTTCATTTGATATTTGTATATGGTTTGGCAACGCTTCCAAAAAATATTTTTCAATTCTACTATAGTCTGTTTTTCTTTGATGTAGTCTTTTAAGAACTTCTGTGTGTTTGACGTGAAGGTCTATAATTAACAGCGGTTTTGAGTGAACCATCTCTAATAATTGTTTTAAATCGAGAGGTTTAATGAGATGATGGGCACTATACTCAATGGACCATAGTGCTTGAAAAAAACCTTGGTCTAAAATATGGATCCCTTTTTTAGTAGAATTAGATTTAATAATGGCGATTACAAATAATAGGTTAGAAGCAGTTTTGATAAAGTCCTTATAACTTTTTTGGTGTGTTTTAAGAATAATTTGAATAGCATAGATGCATATATTCGGAGCTGTAATTAATATTTTCATAATATATAATAATTTTGTTATTTTTTTGAAAAACTCTTTCTTCGAATTTATTTTATAAGTTGGCTCATTAACATGAAAGCCTTTAACTGATAATGATTTAGCCAACATATGTGACAGTGTTGTTTTTCCTACACCTGGAATACCGATAAATTCTACCATGATGTCGTTATGGTTATGAAAGTTTTTTATATGTGACCCCATATCTTTGTTTTCACCTCTGAAAGAACCTCATTTAATGATCGATTTGCATCTATTTCTATAACTGTTGCTTTTTCATTAAATTTTAATGAACTAATGTCTTTGACCCTCTTTTGAAACTCCTCAAACTTCATATCTTTTTTTCTTTGAAATGCGATATCAGCTGAGACATTTAATCTAACAATGAGATCAGGCGGCTTCATATGTGCCTCTTTATAAGTTCTACTTTCCCATCTAGCCAAATACTGAATGATTTTATTCTTATGTTGTATCCAATCATGTAAGAGCGGTCCATCATTACGACCCATAATTTGATATTGAGGATAGCGGTCTGTAATGATAACGTAGCCAAGGCTCCTTAGCTTTCGAATTTTTTTCAACTTTTTTCTTTTTTCGAATGAAAGTGTTAAAGCCCATGTAAACTTTGCAAGGGCGATTAGTTTGCTGCGAAATTTTCTTACATGTAGGTGTTCTTGTGTGAGTGGTTGTCCTTTTTTTGCATGTCGTTTATCTGTCCATTGCTTTAGTACCTTTAATGGATATCTAATGAGAGAGCTTGTACCATCACCACTCCCTAAATACATGTTATAAGTGTCTATTTTACTAGATAAAAAAGAGGTTACTTCTGATGTAATAGTAGATTTTCCAGATCCATCACAGCCAATAAAGGAGATAATTAAACCACCAGCTGGCAGTGTTACTCTACTAGGAGTAGTTGTTACCCTTGAAGTTGTGCTAGTGACAGAGTTATAAGGTGTACCAACGTGTAAATGCTGGTCTAGCGTTTTCTTGTTTTTTAAGCTTGTTAATAACTCATGCGTACGGAGAAGTGGACTATCGTTGTATAATTCGTCAAAGAAGATATTATCGGCTACTAATGAATTGTGGATAGGTGTTAATTGCTTATATTCTTGATGTGTAAACAGCCCTTTTAATTTCAAAGAATCATTGCTTCTAGTTAGTTTATGTAATGGCTGTGTCCTAGTCAGATTCTTTATCCTATACCCGTTGCTTTGAAGTTTACCGTATATAATGTTTTCATGGTCGTGTATTTTGAGACACCCCTTTCTGTAGTATTCTACAATCTTAATGAGCAAAAGTTCTACCTTAATCAAACTCCCCAATTTTATCTACTAGATTACTTATAAATATGCTGACCTTTCATACTATGATAGAATTGTAAAAGTTATTACTTTTGAATCAAAATGATAAGTTTGGGGAGTTAAATTGAACTAGAGATTATATGCCGGTAATGATTAATTGCCCGTTATTATCAACACTTATTGTGAATCTACTGCCGTCAGGTGATTTAAGGATGTAAGCATTCTCTCCTAAATCATGTTCGCTCGGCATTGGAAATGAACTCATGTCGAATGCACCTTCAACTACTTTTACACCCCCAATCCAAAAGGTTCCAGACCCTTCTCTTGATCTGATCCGTAATGAACCTGTTGGATTACCTCCGGTCGTAAATTGAAAAGCTAAAAACCTCATATAAGGACTAGGATAAATATCTTGATCTGCTATTCTGTTATTATCCGGATCTTGAAGAAATACTCTAATTTCATTTTTTAAAAATATACCTATTGTATAGGTAGTGTTTGGTTTAAATGTAGCAGTGCTATTAATTCCCTGATAGGTTGAAGTCATGGTAATTTCCTGAACATATTCTCCTATTGCTTCAGTATTTGAAGGTAATAGTTGTGCTTCACCGACTCCTTTATCGACATCAGGAATCCAATTTTCAGCGATGCCTGGATAACTTCCTTCCTCGTTGAAAAAACCATATCCATCAAGTACATCTTGATCAGGTTTACGGTCTCTTAGAAAATAAACTTTAGATAGATCCTCAATGACCATAGGTACTGATTCAATGGCACCAACAACAATATCTTCACAGTCTTCGGTAATCCATACTCCAACATTTCCATACTTATCCCAACCATATGACCCTAATGCTCCACCTGCTTGTCTTCCTGTTAACCCACTTAGCTGTATGTTTCTTGAGCTTCTAATCATCAGCCCAATATCTATATTTTTAAGGGCATCTTGACCACTTAAATGAACTCCATTCGTATCTTCAACTAAAATATGATAAACATTTCCAGCTGAAGGATCGCTATAATTACCTTTTCCTTCAAAATAATTTCCAGCAACACTAACCCCTGCACTGCCAACATATATACCACAATACTCATTAGATTCAAGTGTACAACCATGTACGAATGATTCTACAGCTGCTACTACACCACAGTTTCCATTGGAGAGTGCCCAACAATTCAACACATTGGTAGTTTGAGATTCAGAGCCTGCATGAAATCCGTTTTGATCATTTTGATTTGACATACATGCAATGAAGATTCCCTTCCATGATTTTTCATGATAAAAACCATGCCTCCCACATTGGTCAACAATAATATTTTGAATCACCCATTGATGCACGTCTACGATATGGATACCGTCTCTTGGTGCATTTTGAACACGAAAATCGGACCATGTAAAATTGTCAGTTCTTGATCCATTAGACAAATAAATTAAATCCTCATTACCTGTGTTTGATGTTTCCTTCCATATTAATTTTGAATATTCTTTTCCATCCCCGACTATATTAATTGATCCCTCAACTAGTAACGAATCATAGATGGAATAATTTCCATTTGGAATATATACTGTTTTAACATCTCCGCTGACAGCAGCGTCAAAAGCAGACTGTATTGCTCCAGTTGAATCGCTGTTACCAGTAGGATCAGCACCATAATCTAAAATGTTAACAACATTCATTTTTTTATCATCCTTTTTTTGTTATTTATATATTCTGTGTAACACTTACTTAAAATGATTGGACAAAATTACTATTTTTAATAAATATCAACGTCTAATCAGCTCTAAAAAAATTGGAATACAAGATTCATATAAACATAGGATGTAATAGTGTAGGTAGATTAATCAAAAGGGAAGGAATCTATGAGAGTATTTCAAATCAAGTTTGGATCAAAAATCAGTCATTACACAAAGAACAGGGATTATTTAGAGTTAATAAAGGGTTCTAGTATGACATTTATATTGCGCCTTTTGTCATTTATTCTGTTATATGTATTAAACTTTATGATTGCAAAAGTTTATGGCGCTGAAGCATTAGGTATATACACGTTGTCATTTACCTTATTAACGATCTGTCTTACGCTCGTTTTACTTGGAACAGATACAGCAATCATTAGATTAATCACAGAATATCGTAGTCAATATTCTATGAAGCAAGCAAATATCGTTTTTACTAAAGTTATGAAATTGCTAATACCACTCTCTGTTTTATTTAGTGTTTTACTTTTTATCTTAGCTGAGCCAATTGCTATCCTATTATTTCAAGAACAACTGCTCATACAACCATTTAGAGTAGTCTCCATCGTCTTACCCTTTATGGTTATGACAAGAATGTATTCAAAAGCATTTAGAGCGATCAAATCTATCACAAAATCTATATATTTTGAAATTATTGGAATACGTTTTGGGAACCTTTTAATATTAGTTTTTTTCCTGCTTTTATTTACAAAAGACTTCATGCATATCATATATGCGCTTTCAATCGCTATTACGATCACCGCATTTATGAGTATGTTTTCTTGGCATAAGTACATTCGAAAAGATGAGGAAAATCAGCAGCTTTTATTTAATCAAATAGAAACGAAAGGTTTAAAGGAAATACTTCAAATTTCAATTCCAATGTATTTAACGTCAGCTATGTCACTCATCTTAAATTGGACAGATGTCGTTATGCTTGGTATTTTTCAAAGTACTAGTGTTGTAGGGATTTATAGTATCGTTCTAAAACTATCACTGTTAATTAGCTTTTCATTATCTTCTATTAACATGATTATTTTGCCTAAATTTTCTGAGCTATACTGGGAAGGGCGAAAGGATGATTTAATAAAGATTTTTCATTTTTCATCTAGACTCATCGTTTGGACTTCAATTCCACTGTTATTTATAATTATTCTTTTCGCACCGGTTCTTTTGGCTATTTTTGGAGAGGTCTATATCGAAGGGGTAATCCCACTCATCATTTTATGTATTGGTCAGTGTATAAATGCATGTGCTGGTAGTGTAATGCAACTGCTGAATATGACAGGGAATGAAAAATTAGCTAGGAATGCAATTGTTATTTCTGCAGCTACGAATGTATTGGGAAACTTAATTTTAATACCTATCTTTGGAATGATCGGTGCAGCTGTTGCTACATCTTTAAGTATCATTATTCGAGAAACGATGGCTTCCATTTATGCTTATAAAAAATTTAGCTTTCGTACATGGTACATTCCATTCGTGAAATAAAATGAACACGTCGTTGAAAAATCTTTAATGTCCAACTTAGGAGCCAATTATTGATTTAAATAGTTTTTAAGTATATAAGCTCAAATATTTTAGATGGCGGTTTTCTCATATTGTTGCTTTTCGTTCAAAAATATAAGCACGTATACATCTAGCGTTCGTGGCATCTTTTCGTCAAATTGTTCATTGTTAATAAAATAGTTTAGATAGAAGAGTTTATGTGGAAGGTTACTAATAAGAGCTTTTATTCTAAACGATTTTCTAGTAATAATGAGTAGGTTATTATTTAAAACACTCGCAATTCCAATAATTGCTATTTTACTAATCGATATAGTAGAGAAGGTTTTATGAAAATCTTATTGTAAAGTAGCAAAAGTGCCACGCACTCTAGTTAAATTGATAAATATTTATGTAGTATAAAAACAATCAAAGTGAAAATAGAGATAGTAGGAATATTTAAAAGTTATGAACATAGAATCTAATATCAACAAATACATGTAAAACAACAGTGCTTTTGTAAAAAATACTGTTCATAAGTTTTTTGTTTTCGCTACTGCATTAGAACTAAAAGGTATGTAAGTAATAGTTTTTAAAGAGGACAAGGTGTCATGAACATTCATTGTATTGCCTTAGTACGAAAAAATAGGATAACAGTAAAAAAGTAATAGTTTCTTCAGTACGTACATGTACAAGGTTTCACCGAGGTAGAGACAGACTGTTGATTGGTGGAAATTTTCGATTGTTACAAGTAAAGTGATGTGTGTAATTGATTATGGTTTGGAGATGTATTTTTTAACAAAGGCTGTTTTTGCATAGATGTGCGAATAACACGACATCTATCCCTTCTAGTTTAGGGAAGATAGCAACATAGTTTTAAAAAAAGAGCAATTAGCATAGCTAACTAATGTACGGTCATGGGTGGTAGAGTAAGAGATCATTTATTCGAGAAAGGATTTTTAATAGTTTACTAGTTTATAAATTGTACAAGTTATTGGCAATAGTGATGAAAAAAATGCAAGTAAATATATTATTGGAGGAAGAGATGGAAGCAGAAATCGATTTTAAACAAATACTTTATATCGTTATTAAAAAAATATGGATTGTAATCTTCATGATGATAGTAGCCATTGTTATTAGTGGATTAATCAGTTTTTATGTTCTCACTCCTACCTATAAATCATCTGCACAAATACTAGTTTCACCGACTAATTCTCAAGTACAGCCATTCAGTTCAAATGACATACGACTTAGCATAGAGTTAATAAATACTTATAGCGAAATTATAAAAAGTCCGTTTATTTTAGAACAAGTAGTGGAGGAACTAGAATTAAATGACTCTATTTCAAGTTTGAATAAGTCGATTACAATTCAAACGGAAAGTCAATCACAAGTCTTTTCAATAGAAGTGACTAATGAGGATAATGAAATGGCTGCTCAAATTACAAATACCATTGTGCAAGTTTTCAAAGAAGATATTTACGAGTTAATGAATGTAAACAATGTAACAATCTTAGCTGAAGCTAAGACATCAAGTAATCCCATTAAACCTAAACCATATCTTATTATTGCACTCTCCGCTGTAGCTTCCATTTTAGTTTCACTAGTACTCATTTTTTTAATAGAGTTTCTTGATAATTCTGTTAAATCTGAACAAGATATTGATGATTTAGGCATGAATATATTAGGTACTGTGAATAAAATAAAAAAGGTAAAAGTCAAGAAAGCTCTAGTAAAACTGGAAGTTCAACAAGAAAGGGGAGTTAATAACCTTGAGGTCTGAAAAAGGAAAAGCAAAAAGTAGATTGCGAGGTATGGAGGCTTATTTAAAGCCAAAAACAATCGTATCCGAACAGTATCGATCTATACGGACAAACATACAATTTAGTATGAATACTCACGCCAAGCAATCGATCGTTGTTACATCTTCGATACCTAATGAAGGAAAGTCTACTACTATTACTAATTTATCAATCTCATTTGCACAACAAGGAAAACGCATATTAATTGTTGATGCTGATCTCCGAAAACCAACATTGCACAATATATTTAGAATCTCTCAAGTGAATGGACTAACAAATTATTTAGCTGGATTTTATTCTTCAATAGAGGATATCATCTATAATACTGACATAGATCATTTATCTATCGTACCGTGTGGCCCAGTCCCAAATAATCCTGCTGAACTACTTAGCTCAAAGCGGATGAATGATTTTATGGAAGAAGCCATCCAAAAATTTGATCTTGTTTTGTTAGATACTCCTCCTGTTTTAGCAGTTACTGATGCACAAATTGTTTCCAATTTATGTGGTGGTGTTCTTCTTGTAGTAAAAAGCGGGAAAACAGATAAAAAACAAGTGAAAAAAGCTAAAGAATTACTGGAGCAAACGAATGCAAATATTTTAGGAGCAGTACTAAATCAAAAGATAGCATCTAAAAATAAGGACTTTCATTATGTTAAATAACATCAAATTCCTTATGGGTGTATAATTAAGTAAAATTGTATCTGTTTTTAAAAAAAATGGACAAGATATATCCGAGCTCCATCTTTTACCCATATATGTTTATAATCAATTGATAGCAATTTAAGTGGGAAAAATATTTATGATTATTTCATATGATTTGAAAAAGGCACAATTTATTAACTGTGCCTTTTTTAGTGTATATTAATGTTCCAATTGATTTAACTCCTGTATACACTCTTGGACAAGGGTGACAGCTTGACTCATTGAAGCTCCGCCTCCAAACGCTGCAGTCACTCCACAAGCTTCTAGTATTTCTTGTTCAGAGCACCCTTGATCCAAACACCCTTTTATATGGTATATAATACAATATTCATCTTGAGCATATAAACTAATACCTAATGCAATCAATTGCTTTTCCTTCTGTGATAAGCTGCCTTCCTTAAAACATTCTTCAGTAAAAGAAATATACTCTTTAGCTAGATTGGGCATCTTTTCAGTAAATAAACCGAGTCCAGCCTTATAATGATGAAGTGATGCTTCCGTTGAATTTCTAGCTTCAAACTCCATTCCTTATCAACTCCATTTCTAATTTGCAAAGGTCAAAAGTTATTATAAGCTAATTGATAAGTAATTAAACGAAAGAAGATGACTATTTTCTTTTTAGTTATGGTTGGTTTAAAATAGAATATCTAATATAAAGAGCTTAGACCTTTGAACGAACTAGGTATTATTGTACATCCATTTACGATCCTAATGGTGAGTGAGTGTGATGAAAGGAGGGTGAGATGATTGAAAACTATTCTAGTAACTGGAGCTGCTGGCTTTATAGGAGCACATGTATCAAGAAGGTTATTACAAGATGGCTATGATGTTGTAGGGGTAGATAATTTAAACGATTACTACAATGTTTCGTTAAAAAAAGATAGATTAAAATTTTTGGAACATAAAAATTTCTTGTTTAAGAAGTGCAGCATTACTGACGAACATGCGATCATGAATGTGTTTCGTGAATATGAGCCAACTGTAGTCATTCATCTAGCTGCTCAACCAGGTGTGCGGTATAGCTTAGAAAACCCTCATGCCTATATTAACTCTAACATCGTTGGATTCGTTAATATACTTGAAGCTTGCCGCCATCATGCTATAGAACAGCTAATTTATGCTTCATCAAGCTCGGTTTATGGTGCTAATACGAAGCAACCATTTTCTGTGCACGATAATGTCGATCATCCTGTAAGTTTATATGCAGCAACAAAAAAAGCTAATGAGTTAATGGCACATACGTATAGCCACCTATACAACCTTCCAACAACAGGTTTACGATTCTTCACTGTATATGGGCCGTGGGGTCGTCCTGATATGGCACCATTTTTATTTACTGAAGCAATTTTGAATGGTGAACCTATTGATGTTTATAATAAAGGGAATATGAAGCGAGACTTTACATATATTGATGATATTGTAGAAAGCATAAGTAGATTATTACATAAAATACCTGAGCCAAATGAACATTGGTCTGGAAACAATCCTGATCCTGGTACGAGCTACGTACCATACAAAGTTTTTAATATTGGCAATAATAACCCGATTAATTTGACTGATTTTATTCAAGCTATTGAACAAAAGTTAGGTATGACGGCAAAAAAGAATTTTTTGCCTCTACAATCAGGGGATGTTGTAGAAACATATGCGGATGTAGAGGATTTAATAAATGAGATCGGCTTTAAACCACAAACATCGCTTAAAGATGGAGTAAGTAAATTCATTGATTGGTATTTAACATATACAAATAAAGATTAAGGCATTTGGACATCAGGTGAAGAATATACTCCACCTGATTGCTCATTTCTTGCATGTACATTTTGGTTGTTGCTTTTCGTTTTAGGCACGTACATCTAACGTTCATTGCATCTTTGCTACTTTTACAATGGTTGAGCTCTCATAAAACTCATCAACTGTCCATTTTTAGTGAAAACGAATAGAAACTACACTTTAAAACGCCCAACCATACCTTGTAATTCTGCTGCGGTATTTGCAAGAACTACTGTCGCATGAGAGATGTCTTCCATCGTTGCGCTTTGTTCCTCTGTAAGTGCAGCGACGTTTTGTGTATTTGCTGAAGAGTGCTCTGCGATGTTAACAATTTCTTCCGAAGCTAATACAATATTATTAGCGCTTGCATTTACATGCTCAACGGTTGTTAATACCTCTTTTGATTGTGTAGCTATTTCTTCAATCATTTTGGTGATCTCTTTGAAAGCTTGTCCAGTCTGGTTAATTAATAAAAGACCGTCCGTAACATCTGTCTTGCCTTCAATCATCGATTGCACTGCTTTATCTGCTTCTGATTGAATTTCTTCAATAAGCTTTCGAATGTCTTCTGTAGCACTACCAGATTGTTCAGCTAACTTTTTCACCTCATCTGCTACAACAGCAAACCCTTTCCCATGCTCACCAGCCCTTGCTGCTTCTATAGCTGCATTTAATGCTAATAAGTTTGTTTGTTCAGCAATTTCAGTAATGAGTGTAACAATCTTGCCAATCGCTTTTGATTTTTCCCCGAATTTGTTAACAATTTCTGAAGCGAAAACTGCTTGCTGTTGGATTTGAGTCATTTGTGCTGCTGTTTTTGTGACAGCATCAGTTCCTAAGTTTGCTTGTTTGCTAGTAGTTTCTGTTAAACTCGCTACTGACTGGATAGATGAAGCAACTTGGTTAATGCCTGATGAAACGTCTGACATGAATTGTGATGTAGAGGCTGTTTTTGATAGTTGATTTTCTGTTCCTGATGCGACGCCTTGAAGAGCGAGGGCGAGTTGCTCAGTTGCTTTGTTGTTCATTTCGGTGCTTGAAGACAATTCCTTTGAACGCTCTGATACTTGAATTGATACATCATAGACTTTTTTAATAAGCTGGTGCCATTCATCACTCATTTCATTTATTGATAGGGCAATTGGCTTTAAGCTTCCGGTTCGGCTTTCATCTAGACGAGATGTTAAGTCACCTTCTGCAAGCCGATTCGTATGTTTAATGATCATTGTCATTGGACGGAAAAACTTTTGATAATTTAAAAAGCTAATGAGTGAACCGATGATTGCACCTCCAATGATAACACCAACTACATTAGTAACAAAAAGGGTACGTTCTAAGCCCATCATGTAACTTAATGATATACCTAATATTGAAGTACCGATTGCAGCAAACAAAATGGTCCGAATTAAGTACCTTGCAAGTGAAACAGGACTGGACATACGCTGTTCTCCTCTCGAAAATATATATATATTTTACATATTATACTAATATTTGCTTGGTTTGTCATGAATTAATTGAATATTTGAACTGATAGATCAAGAAGGATAGTCGTATGCTCATTGATAATATTTAGCACGTAAAACATCAATTCAATGCATAGAAAGGAGGCGGTTTTTTATAGGAGTATAAGACTTCTGTATAAAGAATGTGTTCACAGTATTTGTTGCTTTCGTAAAAGAGGCTAAATACCAATATTGCCAATGTCTGAGGCATTTTTCTTCTACTATAAAATATCGTATTATACACTCAAAGTTTCCGATAAGAGCCTTTATTAAAGCTTGATATGCATTGTGTGAATGAGATCTTCAAAACCAAACTCCTCATAAAGATTTTTGGCGGGGTTTTTAGCAAAAACATTTAGTTGAACGTATTTATAACCATGTTGCTTACATTTATTTAAGCCAGCTTGTAATAATTTATTTCCGATACCTTTTTTGCGATGTTCTTCAAGCACATATAAGTCTGCAATATAGCCGATATACGTATTTTTAATTGAATCTATCGTCCCTGTAACGAGTACCCAGCCTAATAGTTTTTGGTCTTCCTTTGCAACTAAATAATAGCCATTACTTAGGGCCATTCTGATGCCATTCACAGCATGCTGTTCATGACCTTTTGCGTAGCCCATCGTGCTTTCGACAGCTACTTTCTTCGCATACCGAAATATTGTTTGCACATCACTATTTGACGCTTTCACTATTTTCATTTTGACTCTCCTCGCACCTTAAGTTATTTACTGTATATTCACCGTAAATTTGAAAGTGCATGTCACGGCCCTAAAAACGTCAGAAATCATGCTAGTATATAAAATGGTATTTTTTGTGAATGTACTGGTTATTATTTGAATTTGATAGAGTAATAGTATATAAAGATAGAAAGGGTTAAGAGTGATATTGTGGCTATCACGACTAAAATGACAGCAAAATAAGTAGGGTTTAGTTTATGAAGCTGTTATCATTCTATTGAAGAAAGGGTGGCAAGAATACGAGTTATATACGTATTCTTCCTGCGTTCCAAAAGTACCAATCACCCTTAATGAATGGGGGCAGTTAGTGAAGGTTTCTTGCGATTGTCATCGCTGTTAACATTGGATAGCTTGAAAGCTAATTTGTATTCGACTATATTTTTTAGCAAGGGCTATTTTCACAAACTTTGTTGCCATAGTTCATAAATTAATAAGGCTCTTTTCGTAACCTCTGTTGCGATTGTTATCAAATTAGTACATAAAAAGTGATTTTATATGTTAGCGATCTTTGTACAGAAGAAAAGATGCCACGAATGTTAGATATTACGTACTTATACCTTAGAACGAAAAGCAACAATTAATGCGAAAACAGCCATTAATAATAAAGTTGTCAGTTTTACTCAACAGTCAGCATTTTAAAGAAGCAATGGTGGCTTCCCTACTAGTTGTTGAATACAATAGAAAGAAAAGGCTTCGCAATTGCGAAATATCTAGCGAGCTACTCTGTAACTGTAATCATTGCTTAATGATGAATTGGAAATAAGACTTATGGAAGGTGTATCATGTTGAAAACAGAAGGAATAAAACCGATCATTTCTACACAACAATTTCTAGACATTTTAAAGTATGCACACCAACAAGGCAACAGCTCTGAAACGATAACAGCGAAGGAATTAGTTAGTAAATTATCAGCAAAAATAACAGGAGAAGGTGTAAAATAACAACTCCCATAGAATTTAAAGGTGGGAATAACTTATCTCGCTTGTTAAACTGTCAAGAACACGTTATGACTAAACGGTGTCATAGGACTTAGTGAAATGAGTATAATGAAGAAAGATATAATTTTTCAACATTTTGGCTATAAATGGTATTTGAATAACTTTTAATGAAGGATGGAAAAGTTCAGGGTGAGGAAGTTCAATGCACTAAGGAAGGGCAACTGTAAATAGCAAAACTGGATGGTGAAAACCCCACGCATGTATGGGGGCGGCACTTCCTCTGTCGGTTGTTTCCCACGCTTGTTACCAACCTTTTTAAGGATATGCATATAGAAGGGGATTATGAATGAAACAAAAAGCTGTACTTATACTCATTTGGCTGTCTGTTATTAGTTGTGCCGCCGTCATTTTTTACTTTTCATCACAACCATATTCACAGCAAGACTTAAGACCACAACTAGCAAAATATATCGACAAGCAATGGATTATCGATCATTTTTCACATATACAATTTACTTATAGTGGGTCAGAAATTAGTGTTGCAAGTAAGGGACCTTATTCATTTCTTGAGTTTTTCATCCGT
The DNA here is from genome assembly GCF_051842895.1 of Cytobacillus sp. Hm23. Taxonomy (NCBI): domain Bacteria; kingdom Bacillati; phylum Bacillota; class Bacilli; order Caryophanales; family Bacillaceae; genus Cytobacillus; species Cytobacillus sp. Hm23. Next base: position 45,362 of record NZ_JBPXRQ010000009.1, on the reverse strand, counting down.
AAAGGTGCTCACTTTTTTATTTATTTTTTATTAGGCTTTTTAACATTCAATGCGCTTGCGATGATTTTCCGAAATAAATGGAAATGCATGGTCTATGCGATGTCATTTATCATTATTTATGCTGCAAGCGATGAAATTCACCAAATGTTTACAGGCAGTCGTTCCCCACTTATAGCTGATGTCCTTTTAGATAGCTTTGGTGGTTTAGTAGGAATCGTAATAGCTGTAGTATTTTTCAGAAAATCTGTGAAAATAACGGGTTTCTATGTCTTCAAGAAATAATTATCGTTCAGTTCTAAGTTTTTTAGATGATGTACATAGGGAAAGTAGCAAACGATTCACCACTTGGTTGAATCGTTTTAATTATGCGATTCATTAAAGATGTCATGTTAAAATGGTGCTATTAAGTATATGTGGTTATATTTTACAGTGTAAGGAGTTGTCTTTTCCTCAGGCTCTTTTCGTAAACTATGTTGTTATGACAATAACTTATAAAACCAAAGCGAGATAATTCGGATTGAAGGGCGCACACCAACTATTCTGAAAGGTAAGATAGGGGACATGGGCTATAGAAAATGCAATATAGAAAAAATAGTTACTATAATTGAAAGCCCTTTGCAATAGAAGGCTATGCATCAATCTGTTGGTCAATGGATAGATCCATAATTGTAGGGACATAATCAGGAAATATCCAGCATTGTATAAATAATTCGTTAATAGAAAGAGGGTGAGTGCTTGGACAAGCATATGCCACCAGCATTTTATTTATTTACTGGAATTGGATTATTGTTTATTGGTATCGGGAATTCAAGCCGTTTTATCCAACCTCAAGGAATACTTGATTATATTGTGGGGTTCTTTGGTATAGTAGCAATATGTTGTTCAATATTCTTGTTAATGCAATTCAAAAAGGTGAATGGTCGTCATTGAATAAGTTTAAGAAATAGAAACGAATAAAAGAAAGACTTGTAGATTGTCAATTAACTCTCGTACTGATGATAAGGTATATGTAAGGCAAATACTTAGTCATTGTTTTTCTTTCCTATCATACGTCACTTCTTTAGTTTCTTCTCCACTAATTGTAATAATTGCTGCCACTGTTCAGCTTTTCCCTCGTGTTTTGGGTTTACTTTAGTTTTCTTTCTTCCTCTCGTTCGTTTAGGCTTTTCCAACCTTCCTACCTCCTTGATTGATGTTTAAGTCAGCTATCAGATGGGGCTCCCCTATATACCAAAGTAGGGGGGCTATTTATAAGGAGCAGCCAATGGTAAACTGGTCGCCCCTATATCTACAATAGCTCATTAGGTGAAGCAACTTTATAGCTGGTTAGTTAAGCATATACAGTTCACCAACTTACAGGAGCAAGTTTTGCAGTTCTTCTGTAGATAGTTCTGTAATCCATGCTTCAGTTTGAATAATCTGATCGTTTAGCGCTTGTTTTTGCTCAAGCATTTGATCAATTTTTTCTTCAAGCGTACCTGTCGAGATAAATTTGTGGACGTGCACGAAGCGTTTTTGCCCTATTCGGTGTGCCCGATCAGTTGCTTGATTTTCTACTGCAGGATTCCACCAACGGTCAAAATGAATGACGTGATTAGCAGCAGTTAAGTTTAAGCCGGTTCCACCAGCTTTTAATGATAATATCATGATGTTTACTTCTTTGTTTTGAAAGCGTGCGATCATTTGATCACGCTTTGTTTTAGCTAAGCTACCGTTCAAGAATAATATTTCTTCGCCGAGCTCATCTTCTAACAATTTTTTAATCATATTACCCATACCAATATATTGTGTGAAAATGAGACAACTTTCATCACTTTCACGAATATTGTCGATAAGCTCTCGTAGCTTACCAAGCTTTGTAGATCGATTCAGTACATCAAGCGGTTGCTCCTCTTTTAAATAGAGAGCAGGGTGATTACATAGCTGTTTCAATTTACTGAGCATAGTTAATATTAAGCCTTTGCGTTTGATCCCTGTTTCTTGCTCAATCTTTGTAAGCGTGTCTTGAACGAGCTGTTCATATAATGATGCTTGCTCAACAGTAAGCGGGCAATATTCCTTCTGCTCCTGTTTATCAGGTAAATTCAGTGCTACATCTTTATCGGTTTTTGTGCGGCGCAATAAGAAGGGACGAATTAATTTTTGCAGCTTATTGATTTGTTGCTCAGATTGATCCTTTTCAATCGGGTTCACATAGTCTTTTTGGAACTTACCTAGGCTCCCTAAATAACCTGGGTTACTAAAATCAAATATTGACCATAATTCCGATAGTCGATTTTCCATTGGTGTACCTGTTAACGCAATATGGTGCTGACCTACTAATTGGCGAATCGCTTTAGACTGTTTCGTATCCGCATTTTTAATGTTTTGTGCTTCATCGATGCAAACCGTTCCCCACTGTACACTTGAAAGATCTTCAAAATCAAGGTGTGACAATCCATATGAAGTGATCACAACATCGGCATTGTGAACAGTAGGCTCAAACTTGTCACCCTTTGCACGGTGAGAACCATAGTGCAAATGAATACGTAACGAAGGTGCAAACTTTTCAAGTTCTTTTTGCCAGTTTCCTAATACGGAAGTTGGACAAATTAATAAAGAGGGCCTATGGTTGTTTTCTTCCTCTTTAACCTTTAACAAATAAGCAATCATTTGAATCGTTTTGCCGAGTCCCATATCATCAGCTAAACATGCACCAAAGCCGAATTTACGTAAAAATAACAGCCAATCAACACCTTGATGCTGATAAGGGCGCAGCTCACCACAAAATGTAGCTGGAATAGTTGCTGAAGGAATTTCTTGAATTTCATTTAGCTGCTTTAACATGTTTTTTAAATGACGATTCAATTCAATTTGGATCATTGCGAATGGTCGGTCATCTGCAGAGGATTGACCGTCCGTTAACTCATCTCGTAATAGCTCTTGTTCAAGAATGTCACGAAAATGCAAGCCTTCTTTGTTTGCTTTCTCAAGAACGCTTTGTACTCTTCTAATAAATTCTGGATCAAGCTTTACCCATTTTCCCCGTATGTTGACAAGACGTCGTTTCTGGTCGACGAGTGTCAAAAATTCGTCTTCAGATAAATCGATACCATTTGTCGAAAATCGCCAATCGAAATCTATTAGCTGTGTTAAGCCGACAAAAGATTTTCTACCGTTGGATGATGTCGATTTAACCTTCGCTTTCATCGAGAGGTTCGTATCTTTTAATGCTTGCCACCATGATGGCAGCAAAATTTCAACACCTGCTGAGAGCAATGTTTCACTTGCTTCGGTTAAAAATTCCCATGCATGCTGCTCTGTTAGCTTTGCCAATAATCCTCTTTCTGTTTGTAGCCAAGGAATAAGTTTTCCCCACAATGTTTGTTCTCTTTCTATGCGATCAATATATGGGCTCCATTTGGTTGGCAGTTGATCTTCATTCAAAATAATGAGCTCATCTTTATTGTCCTTTGAGCGCAAAAACGTTTCTAACTGCCAGATTCCATCATCATGTTCTGGTTCATCAAGCCGTAACCCAACAGTAAAGGGTGTTGTATCTAATTTCCAACCGATTTTTTCTAACCAGTCATCTTCACTAAAGATGATCGTCTGAGGGTGATTTTGATCATGATTTGGGTCGATTTCACTAGGCTGAAGGCTTTGATGTTCTGTTTGTGCGTAGAGGCTAATGAGCGGGAATGTTTGTTCAATTTCATTCCATACTTCTTTTAGTTCATCATCTGATTGTAGCCAATTTGTTAAAGCACTAGAGAACCATGCTATAGCAATACTTTCGTGCTCTTCATTATGATTGACAGCTTCCTTGATCTTCGTATGCCAATCATCAGTTAGTTTCCACCTAAATTGTTGATGAAGCTTCCACGTATGATAGTCTGGTAAAAAGTCCGTATCCGTAAGAGCTTCTTTTAGCAGAGGTGCAATTTTTCTATATAGTTGGCTTTCCTCACTCCATCCGACATGTATAAATGAGTTATGAACATCCTTAGCAAAAAAGTCGAGTGCTTCCCAAGGAGAAAGAATAACTCCTTTCACGTCTTTTACAGTTTGCATTTTAAGAAATGATCCATAAAAAGAGGCTTCATGCCAGAGAAATAGCTTCTCATAATCGTTGTCCTCAACGACGGAACGATCGTATATAAAAAACTGATCTTCAACTATTAACGTGTCGATGTGCAACGCTAATGTACTATTCATGAAGCAACTTTCCTTTCCTTAGCTCTTCCTGAAATGCACGCAGTCTTTTATTGGACGTGGCGAGCTTGTTTATATATATATTCCAATCATTTTCTCGCTTAAGTTTACGATAATGTGCGCGCAGCTTTTTTAAAAATTTTATAGCTTGCTTATAGCTTTGACGATTTTTCAGCTTCACCATTTTCATGATGGAATAGTGATAGTAGGGGAGTAGCACTTCGCGATCCTTTTCCTCAATTTCCTTTAACGTATATCTGTCATGCTCATCAACAGCGAAACCTACTAAAATTTGTAGATCTACCCATTTCTTATATTGTTCATGAGTGTACAAATAATCATCATATTCATAGTAGCTATAAGGTAACAGCTTTTCCATCGCTTCTACATATTCATCGTCTTTATTAGACTCTGAGCTGTACTCAGCAAGTAAATGTAATATTTTTCTTGTCATCGTTCGACTATGGTCATATGAGTGGGAAGAGGCTATATACTCATCTAGCTTTGTTAACATGTCGTTAACCCAGGGATCCATTCTTGCCCATGCTTTTTTATCAGCTAACTGTATGAGCCAGGTAAAGCTGTAAGGTAAGGCAGCAGGGTCATCAAGCTGTGAATATAAGCTAATTGCATCCTTATCGTTTTTGTCTAGAAATGCCATATGTGCAAGGGCTATCACATATAAATCAGCTTTCGTATCCTCATTTTCTCGCTCGTCTAGTCGTGTTTGTAGCCATAATCTTTCTATGTCAACCCATTGTTTTTTCTGCAATAGCTTAGACCAAATGACACGATAAACAGTCATTCGATCATATTTAAAATGATTTATTGGAATAAAGAGCGTATGAACCCTTTCAATGCTCTCTTGTAATAAAGAATCAAAAATAAATGGTAAAGTAACGTTACCAAGTAGTTCTGCTTGTTCTATGATGTCATCAACGAGGTGGTGTATATATGGAGTTACATAGTTATCCATGCCGTAACTTGACATACTAATGTCGATTAAATGTTCGTTCATCTTTGCCAAAGTTGTTAATCCTGCATGCATGGTGAATAAGCGCTTTAATTCTAGTTGTGTCGGTGCTTCGCTTTTTAAGTTAGCGTAATAACGATGATAAAGGCTAGCAAAAAAATAATTGTCGTCATGTGTACGCTGCTGTAGAAACGAAGTATATTCTTTTTCAAAGAAGTCAATCCAACTAGCAATAGATTTTTCTTCATATTTCGCAATGATTTTGGTATTTGGCGTGCGTATAGCTATATTTTCGACACTCTTTGTTCTACTTCTCTTCCATTCCTCTAAGAAGCTACCTACACGATCGACGGCAGCATAAACAGAAAAAAAGACAGCAAGCTGATGTCTACAAAACCCTTCAGCTGTACAAGTACATTCACTGAATTGCATAAAATCCATATCAAGGCTGACGTCAAAGGGTGTGACATCTTGCACTCGTGCATTGACTACGTCCTCTTCGACGTTGACGTTATATACGTTTCCTTGGCGATAAAGTAGAAGACCTTTATTCACTAAAATTCTGTCCTTCTCGTTGTCAGGGGCAAGTAAATCTTTAATTTTTTCTGCACAATTTACAACTTGCTCCTTAGCAAGCACATCCTGAAGCATACAAACCCTCCATTATGACAAATTCACACCGTAAAACACCATATCCTATCATTGTAAACTACCTCATACAGCACTGTCGACCACTTTTAGTAAAGCAAAAGTATTTGGGCTTTTATTCACCAATTAACGCATGGGGAGATAGTTTTCGTTACGTTAAAGTTGTGAGGAAGCTAGGTTTCATATGTACAATGTTAGTATTTCAGAAGCTCCATTTTTATTATGACCGAGTGGGCTAATATAACACAATTTCGACTAGCAGAGGGTGTGAAGCTAAAGGAACACCTTCCCATCATGATGAGAGGAATTGTTATGTTATTAATGACATTCTTGAATCAAATAAGTATTATCGGAACAAGACTATTACGGGATTTCCAAACTCCGTCATTTACTATACAAACTCTGTCATTTACTGTCCAAAGTAAGTGGTTTACTGTCCAAAGGACGTGTTTTACTATCCAAACTCCATCTTTTACTATAAATAAAGGTCTAACTAAACAGTTTGTAAAAAAATTGTCTAATCTTCATATAGGGATTTACTTATTTTAGCTTTTTTAGCAAAATATTATTGTTACAATTTCATTATTGATTTGTTTCAAGCTATCATCATTTTACATTTTTCGATATAATAAATGTTAACGTGTTATTGATTATGTAAAGGAGCAATTTTTGACATGACGAAAAAGCTATGTGTAGTAGGCTTAGGATATATTGGATTACCAACAGCTGTGATGTTTGCCAATCATGGCGTTCGTGTTCATGGTGTAGATATAAATGAAACAGCTATATCCATGATACAAAATAAACAGTTACATATTGAAGAAGAAGGGTTACAAGAACGTTTAAACGAGGCGATTGACAGTGGGAACTTTACTGCTTCAACAACACCCGAAGAAGCAGATGTATTTATTATTGCAGTTCCTTCCCCTATAAATGACGATAAGACAGCGAATTTAGATTATGTAAGGGCAGCAACGAAGTCAATCGTTCCTTACGTGAAAAAGGGTAACTTAGTTATTTTAGAATCGACAGTGCCTCCTAGAACTGTTGAGGATGTGATGATTCCCGTATTAGAAGAAACGAATTTACATATCGGTAATGAACTATATATCTCACATTCTCCTGAAAGAGTTATTCCAGGAAGAGTATTTGAAGAGCTAACGAATAACGATCGTATCGTCGGTGGTATTAACGACGAATCAAGTCGCTTGACTGTTGAGCTATACGAGGTTTTTGTAAAAGGGACACTCCATGTAACAGATGCAACGACTGCGGAATTGGTTAAGGTCATTGAAAATACTTACCGTGATGTGAATATTGCATTTGCGAACGAATTAGCGAAAATTAGTGAAAATCTAGGGGTAAATGCGTGGGAAGCCATTAAGCTAGCGAACTACCATCCGCGTGTAAATATCCACTTCCCAGGACCGGGTGTAGGAGGGCATTGTATCGCTGTTGATCCTTGGTTTTTAGCTGAGTTAGAGCCAGATCTTGCGAAACTAATTACACTTGCTCGTCAAACGAATGATGGCATGCCGCAGCATACAGCCAAGAGAGTAAAAGATATCATCAGCCAACAAGGAATCCAACACGGTCGCGTAGCAGTGTTTGGTCTTGCTTTCAAAGGGAATATTGATGATATGAGAGAAAGTCCGTCATTGGAAGTTATCCATCATTTACGTGAATTAGGTCTCGATTGTTCAGCGTATGATCCTCATATTAAAGAGAATAAATTGGACATTCAAACGCAAAGCATTGAAGAAGCAGTTGAACATGCTGATATCATTCTTATTTTAACAGATCATAATGAATTTAAAGCTATCCAACCGGACTTGTTTGCAGAGCGACTACGTACGAAAATAATACTCGACACAAAAAACTGTATTCAAGAACAAGCATGGAAAGACCAAGGCTTTGATGTATACCGTTTAGGTGATTCAAAAAACTAATTCATTTTTTTCGAAGACACTGATTGTTAGGCTCTTTTTTGACAACTTTGTTACTAGAACTTCTTACGAAGTACAATAATCGATGTGACAACAGTACTAAAGCTTCTTTCATCGTTGTACAGAAGAAAAGAGGCTAACGTATTGTACGAAATACAACAATCCATCTAATAAACTGGCTAGTTAAAAAAACTAAAAAGCTCAAAGATTATGCTTGTCTATTGTGCGTTGTAAACGAATGTCGGTAATAGCATGAATTAGTATGTTGGACGTATTGCCATCTTGTATTATTAATATATAGATTGATAGGGGAGAGCATTTCTTTCCGAACTTCATATATAAAGGTGATAACATGAAAGAAACCATTTTAGGTATAGACGTATGTACGCACACGTACGAACAGCTTATTAATGAATTAATGTACAACATAGATCAAAACAAAAAATCGTTTATCGTTGCGATTAACCCTGAGAAAATTATGAAAGCTCAAAGCGACCAATCGTTACAAGAATTATTGAATCATGCCACATATCAAATTCCTGATGGCATTGGTGTTGTTCTTGCTTCGAAAATTAGAGGTGGCCGCATTAAGGATCGAGTAACAGGTATAGATATGATGCTGAAGCTGTGTCAGGAAGCAACTGAGCAACGTAAAAACATATTTTTATATGGTGCGAAGCCAGGGGTTGCTGATCAAGCAAAGGAGAAACTAGAGGCTAAATTTCCTGGAATCCAAATTGCGGGTACACTTCATGGTTATGAAAAGGATGAAGAGGTCATTATTAAAGCAATTAATGATTCAAAGGCAGATATCGTATTTGTTGCACTAGGCAGCCCAGCACAAGAAAACTGGATCGTTAAACATATGAATGATCTTCATCCAACAGTGTTTCAAGGAGTAGGTGGTTCTTATGATGTTATATCAGGTAACATCAAACGTGCCCCTAGCACTTTTCAGAAACTTGGGTTAGAATGGTTTTATCGTCTATTGAAGGAGCCATGGAGAATAAAGCGTCAATTATTGTTGCCAATGTTTTTATTAAAGGCGGTAAAAAAGTAATTTTTTGTAGAATTTTTTTGATTCTTGACTACTTAAATTATTTCATAAAAAAAGCGTGAAACTAGGACAAAAATCATTTGTTATTGAAGCGTTCGAGTGGTAATATATACTTGTAGGATCTATTTGTTCCTTTTGCTTTTGAGAATATAATATCTCGGTTGGTAGCCCAGTGAGAAAAGCGCCTATCCTCGGATGGGCGTTTTTCTTTTCAGCAAGTAATTGATCCCTTAATTTGTTAAGCTGGTTAGATATGAGTTTACATGGGTCATAACATCCGAGAATGCTTCACCCCAAATGCACTTTAACATGGCTTAGCTTGTTGTTATTGTTACTAAGAACGCTCATTGTAGGCGTGATTAGGAAAAACAACAATCATACACGAGCCAGCCTTTGTCATTTGGGGTTTTATATTTATAGAAGGTTATCCATACTGACAGTTGGATGAGTTTTATGATAGCTTAATTTTTATATGCATGGACGCTATGTGTATACGTGTTTATATATGAACGAGAAGCAGCAATCCAACATGATAGAAAAAAGTTCACCGTCGCTTTTAATAGGCGACGGTGAATGTTAGTTGTTATTTATTTTGTTGAGGGATGTATGCCTTCCATGAACTTAAATCGATGTCTTCTTTTAATAAAAGTGATGAAGGGAAGATAAATGTCCACGGCTTACTCGTATTCGCTTTAACTTGAAACGAATCTAGTTCAAAGCCTCCTTTGGCAATAACTTCGCCTGAAGCGTCTTCAACGATCAATGGCATCTTTTGAAAGGTTACGTCCTTGTTGCTACCATTTCGGATCAGCATAGTCACGTGCAAGCTATTGTCCTCTGTCTGTCTTCCTTGTAATGACATGAAATTAACTTCACCTTCTTTTGGAGCAGGCGTTTGTTTAATTAGTTGTTGAAGCTTCTCTTTATCTTCATCTGCTAAGCTTTTTTCCCAGCTTTCTTCTAAATCTAGTGCATGTGGCTTTTTAATTTCAAATGCTAGCTTCCAACCAACACTAGGTAACTCTGAAGCTGTAATAAAACTATCTTCGAAGATAAATTTCCACGGTCTACTACTCTTTGCAGGGATTGCTCCTAATGCGCTGAGGTCAAACACTTTGCGAGCAAGGTTTTCACCATTTGGCCCAAGTAATAATAAAGGCATGTCCTTCAAATCGATCGGTCTGTTTAAGCTATTGCGGACAAATGCAGTAACAGCAGTACCTTTCTCCTCTTTTTTTAACTCTATTCCCGATATTGATACTTGATTTTCCTTTAATGGTGGCAGCTCATTATTAAGGAACTGAAAATAGTATTTTTCTTCTACACCGATATTTGATAAAGGATGAAAGCTTAGTTCCGTTGTCACTGCAACTCCTGCTTGAGAAGTGACGTTACCACCAAGCACATCACCTGCATTAACCGTACTGTCTTTACCTTTTTTCTCTGGTTTACCCTTCTTCTTAAAAAAAGCCATATTATTTATTCCTCCTAATTGCTTTATCACTTAAAGCGATGGGGGTCAGACCCCCTTAGCGACTTCGATGATGAGCTGGCCAAATTGGTGACTCATGTTACGTTCCAGTTTGTGGAACATGATCGTAAATAGTTCAAGACCTTCACGTTGGTATTGGCGCATTGGGTCTTCTTGACTATAATGTCGTAACCCGACACCTTCCTTCAAGCGTTCCATTGTATCAATATGCTCTAGCCAAAAGTGGTCTGTGACAGAAAGAAGCGTTCTTTGGACAACAAATCTTAGCTTTATGTTGTCTTTATGATCTTCAAGTGACTGAACAAAGGCTTCATACGCTTCGTTAACGATGTCACTTACTTCACTACGGTCAGAGATGTCCTGTGGGAATGATACGACATTTTCACCAAATACGACGTTTAAGTCAGCTGCAAGCTTAGATAACTCCCATTCCTCAGGCACTATATCTTCTATACATGTTTGCTCAATTTCATGCTCAATATAAGAAGAGATCATTGGAAGTGTGAGCGATATTGGATCATCTGTATGAAGAATTTGATCTCGCAGATCGTACACTGTATTACGCTGCTCATTCATAATGTTATCTAGCTTTAAATTATATTCTCTAATTGAAAAGTTACTACCTTCGCATATGCGTTGAACACGCTCAACGAACTCATCAACCTTTTTATTCGTGAGTAAGCCGTCCTGATCAGCATCCACAGCTTTTTGTAATTTCTCTAGCTCTTTCTTGGCAAAGCGATTGAACATATCATCCTCTAATGATAGGAAGAACTGTGAACAGCCTGGGTCACCTTGACGCCCAGAACGACCTTTGAGCTGATTATCTATGCGGCGTGCTTCATGCTTCTCTGTACCAAGTACATATAATCCGCCTAGCTCTTCAACACCTTCGCCGAGCATGATGTCTGTACCACGTCCAGCCATGTTCGTTGCAATCGTTATTTGATCTTTTTGCCCTGCTAACGAGATGAGTTGAATCTCTTGCTCAATACTCTTAGCATTCAGTAGCTGGAAGTCTAAGCCTTCCTCTTTCAAAAAGTCAGCAACCTTTTCTGATTGTAAAATGGATGTCGTACCTACTAAGATTGGTTGCCCTGTTTGATGGATGCGTTTCACTTCGTTTGCAACAGCACTGTATTTATCATTAAGTGTTGCATACACTTTATCTGATAAGTCTTGACGTTGGATCGGTTTGTTCGTTGGAATTTGGACAACGTCCATACCATATAAATCTTGAAATTCCTTTTCTTCTGTTTTTGCTGTACCCGTCATGCCTGACATTGTTGGGTAGAGCCTGAAATAGTTTTGGATCGTTACAGAGGCTTGAGTTTTGTTCTCTTCAGTGACCTCTAACCCTTCCTTCGCCTCAATAGCTTGATGAAGTCCGTTGCTCAAGGAGCGTCCTTCCATTGGGCGACCTGTAAACATATCAACTAATAAAATTTTGCCTTCTTTGACGATGTAGTCAACATCTCGCGTAAACATTACAGAAGCGCGTAATGCTTGGATGACATAATGATAAAGTGTTTGATGCTCAAGGTCATACAAATTGTCAATGCCGAAGCCTTGTTCAATTTTTGAGATGCCATCATCAGATAAATTGGCTGTATTCGTTTCTTCATCAAATACAAAATCAACATCTCGTACAAATGTTTTGACGATGCGAGCACACAAATAGCTAAGGTCTGAGCTCACACCAGTTTTCCCTGCAATGATCAGTGGGGTTTTCGCTTCATCAATTAACACGCTATCTACTTCATCGATAATGGCATAATGGTGCGGTCGCTGCACACGTTGAACAATATCAAAAACCATATTATCACGGAGGCTATCGAAACCAAATTCGCTACCAACACCGTAAGTGATATCTGCTTCATAAGCTGATAGTTTTTGATCAGGAGTGATCGTCGGTACATTTAAGCCAACGGTAAGACCGAGAAACTCATGGATTTTTCCTATTTGATTTTGGTCACGTCTAGCTAAATATTCGTTAACAGTGATGACGTGAACACCTTTACCTTCTAATGCGCGAAGATAACTAGGAAGTGAGGCAACTAACGTTTTACCCTCACCTGTAGCCATTTCAGCTATGTTTCCTTCAGTAAGAACAAGTCCACCGATTAACTGAACATCGTAGTGGCGAAAGCCAAGTACGCGCTTGGCAGCCTCTCTTACAGTAGCAAATGCTTCAACCTGAATGTCATAAATCGTTTTGCCATCAGCAAGCTGGGATTTAAATTCAGCTGTTTTTGCCTTTAGCTCTTCGTCTGTTAAAGCTTCAAAATCGCTTTCTAACGCATTTATTTGTTCAACTAATTGATAGTATTTTTTCAACTGCTTTTCTTGTTTATTATTTCCAAGTACTTTTTTTAAGTACGTTAACATGTAATCTCTCCTTAACCTCTAGCTCAATATTTATGAAGGGTATAAGACTACCAACATGATGAGTGGATTTCTGAGGAATCTTCTAATGTTTAACTATATTTTGTTAGAGTTGAATTTTCACATTAAATGTTTGAGAAAATTTTCACTAGAAACAGTATATCATTGTTTTCTTATACTTTCATCTCATGAATTATACATGTTTTAACAATGTTTTCCTTATAGTGGCTGTTCGAAAAGTCCATGAAAAATGACTATATGCATAAGCTTGACACGGTACTCTGATCCCACGTTGACGATTGGACGCGTCACAAGCTAACAATATTTCCTTGCATAGAAGTGCTGATTTAATATGCGTATGATATACAACACTATTCAGAAATGTATCAAGATTACTCAGGTCACTTTGTGAATATCTAACCGACTTGTTTTGAACTTTTTCCATCTAAAACTTCTATTTAACGGAAATGCTTAATAGTTTAGTAGTGTTGATAATAAAAATATGGCTGTTTTCGTATTGTTGTTGTTTTGCGTACTAAGATATGTGCACGTATACATCTAGCGTTCTTAGCATCTTTTCTACTTTCATAATGATTAAGTTCTCATAAAACATTGTTAGTAAAAATAGCAACAAAGTTTACGAAAAGAGCCAAAAATATTTACAAGGGGGAAAAGAAACAATGAAAAAATGGCAACAACAAGCGTTGTCACTTGGGCTGGCATCAACCTTGCTCATGCCAAGTCTAGCTTCCGCTTCTACGACGGTAGATAGCGGACAAGCAATGACAGCTAAACAGCCGGTAGACGTATTTAGTCACTTAAATGGTACAGAGAAAGAACAGCGTATGCTGGCATATGAGCAGCAACAAGCGCAAGAGCAAATGAGTGATGATACACTAGTTATCAAATATAAGAATAAGCTATCTGACAAGGTACATAGTCGTGCGGGAACGAGGGTGACACGATCGATTCCTTCGCTTGGCTATGATGTCGTAAAGTTGAAAAAGGGACAACTTCTTGAGGATACGATGAATTTCTATGCCTCTCAACAAGGGGTAGTAAGTGTATCGCCAAGTTATAAATATGAAACACTGAGCAATGATGTAGATCCGAAAGTGAGCAATATGTATCATCTCTCACTGCTACAAATGGACAAAGCATTAAGCCTAGCTGGTGAACACGATGTAACTGTAGCAGTTGTAGATGCTGGAATTGATGTGAATCACCCAGAGCTAATAAACCAAATATTAGCACCATACAATGCTGTCGATCCAGCTAATCAAGGTGTGACAGACATCCATGGCACACATGTATCAGGCATTATTGCAGCTGAAAAAAATAATGGCATTGGAGGCTACGGGATAAACCCTCGCGCGACGCTTATGCCTATTGATGTGTTCGGTGGAGAGTTTTTTGGCAGTGATTACATTATTGCTGAAGGCATCTTGTATGCGGTGGAAAACGGAGCAGATGTTATTAATATGAGCTTAGGTGGCTATATGTCAAGCCCGATTATGGAGGAAGCTATCGAGAAGGCAATTGATGCAGGGATCGTAGTCGTTGCAGCCGCTGGTAACAGTGCGACTGACGAGTATCATTATCCTTCAGCAATCGATGGTGTCATTAGTGTTGGAGCAACAAATAGCGCAAATGAGCTCGCTGATTTTTCAAATTATGGGCCTTCTGTAGATATTGTTGCGCCAGGGGAAGGTATTTATAACTCAATCTATGATGCAGCTAAGAACGGTTCTTCCTTTGCCGCATTAGATGGTACATCGATGGCATCACCGATTGTGGCAGGAGTTGCTTCACTTATTTTGTCAAAGCATCCAGACTTAAAGCCATACGAGGTTGAAGCAATTCTTGAGCGCACAGCGATTGACTTAGGGACGGAAGGCTATGATGCAACGTTTGCTCATGGCTTGGTCAACCCTGTAGCAGCATTGCAATACGATATAAGCCACTTACCATCCCTAAGTGAATGGGATAACGCCAAAGTGTTAGCAGAAGGTGAAGCGTTAGCAGTTACTGAAGAAGGGGTGACGATAAATGGTGCGCTCACTTCACCTGAGGAAATAGATTGGTTCAAGCTAGATGTTCAAGCTGGACAATCGGTACAAACGACGTTAACGATTCAAGAAGACTATGATTACGAGCTTCAATTACGCTTCTATTCAGCAAATAGTACAGAGGCTACTGACATGATTGAAGTGAATGACGTATTAGCTGGTGGAACAGAGGGTGAGTTATTTACGGCGAGTGAGAATGGTACGTTGGCAATAGGAATTACAGACGTAAACGGGAATTACAGCCTACAAGGTAAATCCGCATACGAAGTGACAGTTCAGCGCTACAATGAATTACATGAAGATGGCGTGACACAAGATCAACCAATCACTATAGCATCGCTTCCTTTTAATAGTAGTGAAGAGGAAGTTGCGCCATTTACGTTCTTACCAGAACTAGATGCTGACGGTGACATGACGGCTGATCAAGACTATTTTGCATTTTCCGTTACAGAACCACAAATTATAAATGTAGAACTGTCAGCTTTAGCAGGCATAGATTCCTCTATTAGTGTATACTTTGCAGATGATTTTAACCGAGAAATTCCAGCAGGTGTTCCAGAAGAAGAGTATGGTTATTATGAGCCATGGCCATTTGAGACAGCAAACGAAGGACGTACAGGCGATGGAGAAATCCTTACATTTGAAGCGATGCCAAATATAGCATATATAATAGAAGCTTCTAGTGAAGCGAGGTTTAATTATTTCTACTTTGACCCATTCTTCTTTGAACAAACGAGTGAGGACGTTCCTGCCTCTGCGCTGCCTTATAACATTACAGTCGAAACGCTTGAACTACCAGCTGATGAAGATCAATATCCGATCATGTATGACATAGAATTTTTCGGAATAGAAGCAACGACTTCAGAAGAAATGAATGAAATGAAGAAAAATGAAATAGAAAAAGATCTCATTATAGTATACGAGGATGAATGGCGAGAATTTGCTGAGGAAGATGTTGATTATTTATTGGCGTCTGCACTTCCTTTCAGTATGAATGATATTACAGAAGGATACTTCCAATCTAGCTTTGATCAAGATTTCTACTCATTTACAGCTGAAAAAGATGCTGTATATCAATTTGCGGTTAATCAAACAAAGTCAATGATGCCTCGCACGATCATTTATGAATATGATGAAGAAGATCACGACCTTTTTCGCATAGGATCATCGATGTACAGTACAAATGGTATGCCTGAAACGAAAACGACGATTGCACTAGAAGGTGGGAAGCAATACTTCATCAGTGTACAAAATAGAATGTATCGCCCAGCTAAGGATGCATATGAATTATCAGCAAAAGTGTTAGTCGAAGTTCCGTTTGATGCAAATGAAAAAAATGATGAAACGATACAAGCGACAGTATTACAACAAAATGAGCCAGTTCGTGGACATTTCATTTTGCCGAATGATATTGACACATATTATTATAAGCATCGTAGCCCAGATGAAATCCTAGGCTTTACATTGCAAGCGAACCCATTATCTATGGAAGAAAAAAAGAACTTACCGATGGAATTACAAAATCCATTAATGGTGTATGCTGAAATTGTTGAAGATACGAATGGCAATATGTTTATTGATGAAGAAGAGATAAGAAAGTCACGCTCCTATTGGCCTTATTTCTTTGCAGATACAAATTTAACAGGTTCATTCAAAGCGCGAGAAAATGTAGGCTATTTTATCCTTACAATGAATGATAGCTGGTTCGGCTTATCAGTGAAGTCATATGATGTGTCACTTAACAATTTAAATAGTCAAGATGAAGATGCACATTCTGTTGTCACGAATAACATCCCTTCAAAACCGCTTGCTTTAACGAAGCATGAACAAGCATATGAAGCAACAGGCTATTTTAACACAGGTGTCGACTTCGGTGATAAGGACTTCTACGAATTTAACGTAGCAAACGACGCAAACTTTGATATGTCACTCAAAATACCAAAAGGCATTGATGGTGTTATGACGATTTACAACAGCAACGGAGCCACTGTTGCGGAATTTGATCATTACGGTGATGGTGACGAAGAACTGTCAACTGTTTCGTTGCAACAAGGAATATACTATGTTGAAGTGAAGGATGTACACTCAAGGTATAGCAATGAACCATATACACTGCGTATAGTAGAAGCAAAAAACTAACGAAAAAAGAGCTGGCTCTTAATTTAGGGTCAGTTCTTTTTTGTAAACAAAGTGGAAAATCATGCAAATTCATAGAGTCATATGTTATAGTAATATATGTATAATAATGGCACTATATATAATTCATAGATTTATTACTAGATTTATGAAACTTTTCTATTCTATTTGTCGTAGTATTTAAAGAAGGAACACTTCAAAAGGAGGAAAAATCTATATGAAAAAATGGAAAAAATCAGCATTGTCAATAGGGTTGGCTGCAACGCTAGTCATGCCTAGCTTTGCAGCAGCCTCGACGACTGTTGATCATGTACAAGCTTTCAAAGATAGAGAACCGATTAATGTCCTTAATCAATTGAATCTTACTGACAAAGAACAGCGCTTACTAGCATTAGAGCAGCAAAAGGATGCTAATGATCTAGTAAGTGAGGATACACTCATCATTAAATATAGCGAAAAGCTATCTAGTAAACTACATAATCGAGCGGGGATGCAAGTTGTACGTTCATTCCCATCACTAGGCTATGATGTAGTGAAGCTAAAAAAAGGTCGCAGCATGGAGGAAGCATTACGTTCCTATTCATCTGAAGCTGCTGTAGTCGGTGTGACGCCAAGTGTTTCATTCGAATACCAAGAAATAGCAACTACTGACCCGAAAAAAGATAGTATGTATCATTTATCATTGCTTGAAATTGATGAAGCGTTAAGTCTTGCTGGAGAGCACGAAGTGACGGTTGCGGTAGTAGATTCAGCTATCGATGTCGATCATCCAGAATTAAAATCGAAAATATTACCTCCATACACTGTTGGTGATCCTGCTACAATAGCAACACCATATGTTCATGCTACACATGTTGGTGGAATTGTTGCAGGTGAAGCGAACAATGGTGTTGGTGGCCATGGAATTAATCCAAATGCAACGATTATGCCTGTAGATGTATCTCAGTTAACTGATTATGCGATTGCTGAAGGTATTTTATATGCGGTTGATAATGGAGCAGATGTCATTAATTTAAGCTTAGGGTTCTTTTACCCAAGTCCAATCGTAAAGGATGCTGTTGAGCGAGCAATTGAGGCAGATGTTGTTGTCGTTGCTGCGGCTGGTAATTACAGTACAGATGAGTACTTTTATCCGGCAGCATTCGAAGGGGTCATTGGAGTAGGTGCAACAAATGATCAAAATAAACTTGCAAGCTTTTCGAACTATGGCCCATCAGTTGATATTGTTGCTCCAGGGGAAGATGTTTATAACTCAACATTTGACCTTATCAAAGGTTCTTCTTTTGGTAATTTAAGTGGTACATCCATGTCATCACCTGTTGTAGCTGGTGTCGCGTCACTTATTTTATCTAAATATCCAGATTTGAAGCCTTACGAAGTAGAGGCAATCTTAGAAAGAACAGCGCTAGACTTAGGTGATGTAGGCTATGATACAAAGTTTGCACATGGGTTAGTGAACCCAGTAGCTGCATTGAAATATGATATTAGTCAATTGCCAGAGCTTAATGAATGGAACGATGAAAAGATCTTAGCAGAAGGTGAAGTTGTTGCCTTAGTTGAAGAAACCTTTATGAAAAAAGGGAAGCTGACATCGCCTAAGCAAGTTGATTGGCTAAAGGTAGATTTAGAAGCCGGTCAATCATTGCAAACTGTACTAGATATTTCAGCGGATTATGATTATAAAATGGAGCTTCGATTCTATCCAGAAGGAGCTATGGAAGCTAGCGAAACGCTTGATGTAAATGCATTATTTGCTGGTGGTGCAGAAGCGAAGCTATTTACAGCAAGTGAAAAAGGAACACTTGCAATAGGAATTTCGGATGTTAATGACAATTATAGCTTAGGAGGAAAATCCTCTTACGAGTTAACAATGCAACTTTTTAATGAACTTTATGAGGATGGTGTGACAAAATACAGTCCAGTAGCCATCACATCACTTCCGTTTAATAGTAATAAAGTTGATGTAGCACCGCTTACATTTTTACATGTTGATGAAAATGGTGAACAAGTAGCTGATAAGGATTATTTCTCTTTTTCAGTTGAAGAACCTCAAATGATCAATATTGCATTGTCTGGTGTAGCGGGCATAAATTCTTCATTAAATGTTTATTTTGCTGAAAATTTCTACATGGAGATTCCGCCAGATGTGCCAGTGGAAGAATATTTCTTCTATGAGCCGTATCCAGTGGAGTTTGCAAATGAAGGCCTTGCGGGAGATGGTGAATCATTAACGTTTGAAGCAATGCCAGGTATGGAATATGTAATTGAAGTATCAAGTGAACCACGCTCAATGTTTTCTATCTATGACATCTTGTTTGGATTTGGGGTAATGTTAAATGAAAGCACAGACGTACCAGCGTCGGCACTTCCATATGAAGTGACGATGAAAACTGTCGAGATACCTGCAGATGAGGACGGCTATCCGATGATCCCGCAGTTTGACGAAGCGCTAGCAGTAGCTATCTCAGAGGGTACGGAAGACATCGACCTCAATCAATATTTAGAAAATAAACAAGCAGCTATTGAAGATGAGTTATTCTATATGTTCGGAGGCTCGTTTAGTTATTTTTCTGAAGAAGAGGTAGACCAAATTTTAGCATCAGCATTACCATATAGCATTGGTGACAAAGCATCAGGCTATTTCCAATCTAGCTTTGACCAAGATTTCTATACGATAACACCTGAAAAAGACGCGATATATCAATTTTCATTTGATGACGCGAATACAATAAGACCTATGTTAGAAATTTTCGAATATGATGAAGAAGCGCATGAGCTATACCCACTAAATATTTTTGGTTTTGGTTTTGGTATGGAAGAATCAGGTACAACGATTGCACTAGAAAGTGGCAACACGTATTATGTTAGTGCGCGAAATGGAATGTATCGTCCTAGTGAAGAAGCATATAAGCTCATTTCAAAAGAAATATTAGAAGTACCTTATGATGAAAATGAAAAGAACGATGAATTAATTCAAGCAACAGTGTTACAGCCAAACAGTCCTGTAAGAGGCCAATTTATTCTGTCTGGTGATGTTGATATGTATTATTACAAGCATCGTAGTGCAGATGTGAATTTAGGGTTTGATTTAACAATCAATCCATTATCTAACGAATTAGAGAGTACATTACCTACTTCTGTGAAGAACCCGTTAATTGTATTAGCTCAAATTGTTGAAGATACAGATGGAAATATGTCCATAGATGATGATGAAATTAGTAGGTCTATTCCATATTATCCGTATTCATTTGAGGGATTATCTGGTTCCTTCGAAGCAAAAGAAGATGTTGGCTATTTTATCGTAACGATGAATGATAGTTGGTACGGCCTATCAGCTCAATCATATGATATTTCGGTCAATCAATTGAACAGCCAAGATGAAGACGTAGCAACAGTTGTAACGAACAATATTCCGTCAGAGCCACTTCAATTGACGAAAAGTGACCAAGGGTACGAAGCGACAGGTTACTTTAATGCAAATGTTGACTTTGGTGATAAAGACTACTATGAATTGAACGTCGAAAGTGATGCAACATTTGATGTCACTCTTGACATGCCTGAAGGAATAGACGGTGTCGTAACTATCTATAATAGTGATGGCTTAGTTGTCAAAACGCTTGATAACTACGGTGCTGGTGACCAAGAGATGGCTACAGTTTCACTATCGACTGGCAAATATTATTTTGAGGTGAAGGAATTTAGCTTCAAATATAGCAATGAACCGTATACGCTACGCGTATCGATGGGTGAATAATACTGTATAACGAGGAAAGCCTAGTTTACTAGGCTTTCTTTTGATATTAACAATATTGTTTTTTCAAACGGTTAGTTAATCAATTTAGTAGCGTGAGTAAACAAATGCTCGAGTAAATACATAGTTTCAAAGATAAAGAGATTAGTACATATTGCTTTAATACATTAATGCGTTGGGGGTCAGACCTCAGGAGGTATAAGGAATGAAAAAATTAGTGTCGGCTGTTTGTGTTTCTTCATTAATATTAGGTGCATGCTCACAAGTGACTACGTCTGCACAGACGATGCCGTCAGAAGCGAATAACACAGGTGTTGAAGAAGTAGCTGAAGTGAATGGACCATCAATTGTTGAAATGAAGAAGCTTCTATGGGAGGTAGCTGTTGAGAAAGGCATTCCACCTGAAATATTGAAGGCAGTTGCCCAAACTGAATCAGCGATGAAGCAGTTTAATGCTGATGGTAGTCCTTTTATTTCACCTGATGGTGGTATTGGACTTATGCAAATTACGTTAACAACGGCTCAAATCGATCAAGGTCTTTATGATATGGAACGGTTAAAGATTGATACGCGCTACAATATTGAAGTAGGTGCAGATATCTTATTAGAGAAAAAGAGCTTTGATCTACCTCTTATTAATGAGAACGATCCAACAACAATTGAAAGCTGGTATTTTGCAGTAATGGCATATAACGGCTTATCGAAGCGCAATGATCCACAAGAGGGCAAGAGCGCCTATCAAGAAAGAGTGTTTGATGAGATTCGAAATCGTAGTGGGCTGTATTTGCTAGAAACACCTGCTGTTGAAATTAATTATCCAGACCCTGATCGCCCTGAGCTGATGAGCTTTCCAGATAAATCTTATCAATGGGATGGAATGTCAACACAATCCACTCAGCTTTTAAGCAAAGGTGATACAGCTTATACATATAATCATGTATATACGTATTCGAATATGCGTGATGCTGCTGATGGGGAGGTAAGTGGCAAAGCTCTTCACTACACACCGTTACAAATTGTTGATGGACCGTTTGAAAGTACGAATGAAGCAAATCATTACGTGTTTTATCAAGTAAAAGGCAACGGCATTGAAGGGTTTATTTCTTCTGGTAACCTTATAAAAGGTGATGTCATGATTTTTCCAGATATCGAAGACCCTGATACGGCAGCTGCAGTAGCGTTTTTACAACAGCGACAAATTATTAATGGCTATCCTGATGGTACGTTTAAGCCAACGAATCAATTAACGCGTGGGCAAGCTGCAGCGATGTTAACGAGAGCACTTGACCTTCCACTACCAGAAGGCTATGTGATGAAAGCGACAGATATGAGCCAAGGTAGTGACTATTACGATGAAATGTTACTTATGGAAGCACATGGCTTAATGGGTAAGGGTGGAGAGCTTCGACCGAACGAGTCATTAAAACGAGCACAAATTGCTTCCATCCTTGCACGTGCGTATGACCATGTTTACGGTGAGGCAGCCACAAATATAGATTTCTCAGATGTGAACGAAGCTGAAGAAGCATATGCTTCTATTAACCTCTTAGCGAATAACGACATAGTTGATGCAGGAGCGTTTCGTCCGTGGGAGAATGTTACACGAGCTGAGTTTTCGTTATTTGTTAAACGCACAATTGAAAAAGAGGAGCGTAAATAGTTTAGCGTTAATTAAAACATAAGTACCATAGTACTCACAAAGTCTAGTTGAAATTTACTAGGCTTTTTCTATTATTTTCGTATCATGTGAAAGTGTAGTAGAATAATAGCAACTACATATGAATGTTCAAAAGGTCTAGGAAAAATGATTGTGGAATAAACTTGAACAGGGTGTTCGGATCTGGACGTTTACTATTGACGTTGCAGCTATTAGTAGGACTACTTGCACACACATTGCTGATCCTATGTTTGCATTAATGTAGCGGAACTTAGTAGGACTTCCTTAATACGTTGTACTCGAATGTATTAGACATAGGAGTAAATTCCTCGATACAAAGGAGCGATTTTGCTTCGCTGTATAGTCATCTGACTCCAATGGTCAAATAACTACGCCGCTTTTTTGTCCTCCTTGTTGAACAAAAATTAACAAAGGCTGTTTTTGCATACGTTGTTGTTTTCAAACTAAGACATAAATACATATATATACAGTACGTGGGATCTTTTCGTCTGTAAAATGCTTAGCATGTTATAAAACTATGTATATATGATCTAATATCGTAAAGATAGCAACTAAGTATGAAAGAGCCTTTTAAAAAAAGAGGGTGTAATGAAGTTGAAGAAGCTACTAAGAATCACGTTCGTGTCATCACTATTAATGATCTTCATGACAGTACATGCGGAAGCAAAAGTATTTGATGAGACGACGACTACAACAGCAGCACAATTTCAATATGAAGACTACTATACGATTATCCAAAGGTATGAAGGAGCTAGCGGAGTTACAATTGAGAGCTACAGTCCGAAATGGAAATCTGTCGATCAGTTACGTCAAGTCGAACAAGAGCTACTTCGTAATAAGCACGGGGAAGAGTTTGAGCTATTAGAAAAGATCGTTATTTATCCAGATTATCCTGCTGGTGTAGATGTAGTCGGCCAATATTACGCTCAGTATCAATGGGGTACGGAATGGAAGCTACTACCAGAGCGTAAAATCGAATTGTATGGTGGAGATGATTACACTACGGTTAGTGACATCGCCCATACGTTATCACATGAATACGGACATCATTTCAGCTTTTATCATTTAATAGAAGGAGAAAATGAAAAACCTGCAAATTGGAAAAATAGTTCGTATGCAGAAGCACGTCAGTTATCTAAAAATTCAAACGCCCATTCTGATGGGGTTGGAGAATACATTTGGAGTTTAGCAGAAATCTTTGCTGAAGATTATGTGCAGCTGTTTGGTTCTGAGCTTGCGATTAAAAACCATGCGCAAATGAATGGACTTATTGACACACCCTTTGACCAAATTGCAGCACAACAATATTGGGTCGATAGGCTAGATGAAAGCGAGTATAGTGTTCGTGAACCTATTCAACTAGATTTATTAAACTATGAAGAAAATACATTTGACTCTGCCTATTACAATATGGAAATGCTCGTATCGTCACAAGGAGAGCAAAATATTTATTTAATTGGTCAAGATCGAAACGGGGAGTACATCCCTGTCACTGTTGATGAGATCGGAAATGATTCACAACTGCCTACATGGTATGACCCTTTTGAGCTAGAACCAGAGCAGTCATGGGTATTTGATAGTTATACATTTGATGAAGTGAAATTTTTCGCACGACAGCATGAGCAACAAGGATTTAATCGGGGCTCAGAAACACTGTATATTACGTACAATAATATAGAAGAAAGTAGAACGACACCAGAGCAGCTAAACATACAAAAAGTGTTATCAACAGCAAAAATTAAAGAATTACTTACTGAAGCTGCAACGAAATATGGCATTCCTCCTGAAATTTTAAAGGCGATGGCATATGTTGATACAGGCATGAAGCAATTTGATGATGAAGGCAATCCGCTTGTCGGTGAAGATGATGGCATTGGTCTTATGCAAGTGGTGCTTTCTGAGGATGAGATGATTGCAAAAGGTATTGATCGTTCAAAGTTAGAAACAGATACGCAATACAATATCGATATCGCTGCACAGCTACTGAAGGAAAAATGGGAATCAGCAAATATACCGACCATTAACGATCATGATCCAGCAGTCATCGAACATTGGTATTTTGCGTTAATGGCTTATAACGGCTTGTCACAACGAAATGATCCAAGCATTAAACATCAACAAGCACCGTATCAAGAACGTGTATTTGATGTTATTCGTCAAAATAGTTTAGTAAACGTCCAGGATATCCCTTCAATTGAAGTAGAATATGAAAATCCAGATGAACCAGATGAACTGAGTTTCCTAGCTCAGCATTATGAATGGGAAGGGTTGGAGACAAAATCAATGCAACAATTTGAGGTATATGATTTTGTGTATACGTACCAAGACGATTTAACTAACACAACTATTTTTGATGAAGTAGATGGAGAAGTTATTGCCGAGCTTACGAACTATTTTCCGTTACAAATTATTGAAGGTCCTTTTGAAAATAGTGATCCGTCCGACCATACTTCCTATTATGCGACATACGGAAATATAATTTATGGATATGTATCATCATCGCATATTAAACAAGGCGAAGTGTCTGTATACCCAGATATTTTTGACATGGAAATTGCATCTGCAGTAGGACATTTACAGCTAAACAACATTATTAATGGTTATACAGATGGAACGTATAAACCAGATGAATCATTACTACGTAGGCATGCGGCAGCTATCTTTGTCCGAGCGTTAGGTTTGACGCTACCAGATGGCTACGAAGTGCAAGCGACTGATATGCAGCAAGGAGATATCGGTTATGAGGACATGGTGATAGCTGAAGCTCACGGCTTAATGGGTGTAGGTGGCGCACTTCGTCCAAATGAACTATTAACGAGGTCACAAATTGCATCTATGCTCGCACGTGCATACAATGAATTATATATACCTGTTACGGACAATATGCCGTTTACAGATATTGATGCAGCTTATTGGAACTATGAAGATATTAATCTGTTAGCATTTAACGGTATTATTAACGATCCGACATTCCGTCCAACTGACTTTGTAACACGTGCTGAATTTGCGTTGTTGTTAAGTAGGACATTATTAATAGAAGAAAAGTAACTGACTTATCATAAATCCTCGCTCGAAATGAGCGAGGATTTATTTTTTTGCATAATTGAAGACGAGACTCATATACTAGTACAAATTGTACAACCTTATGTGAAATAGTTACATAGACAGAAAGGTTTGTGTTGTTACAACAAAGGCTGTTTTCGTACTGAGATATAAACAGATACACAACTAGAGTTCGTGGTATCTTTTTTCTTTTCTAAAATGATGACCAACCTATAAAACTGTTTCTATAGCTACATAGTATACGAAAAGAGCTATAACAAAAAAGCGATACTCTCGGTCAAGTATCGCTTACAAGCTTTTAAAAATATGTAGTAGTTAACTAAATGGTAGCATGTCGTGTTTTTTATGTCTGAACACTTTGATTAGTATAATGCTCGATATAGAAATGCCGCAAACTGTGCACGGTCAATTTCTTCAGTTGGACGGAAGTTATTATTCTCGTCCCCTGTGGAGATACCTGCAGCAGCTAGACGTTGAATTTGGTCATATGCCCAGTATGAGCTATCTACATCTGCAAATTCAACAGGCGTTGATGCTTCCTCTAATGAGAAGGCTTTTGTAAACCAAACGGCTAATTGCTCTCTCGTAAGTGCAGCATTAGGTTGAAAGTTATTTGCGTCATCGCCAGTAATATAGCCTTTGTCCTTAAGTGCATTAATTGCACCAAGTGCCCAATGCTCTGTAGACACATCATCAAAACCTTTTTTACGGTTATTCATGTCTAGCTTCAATGAAACTGCTAATAGTCCTGCAACCTCTGCTTTAGTAATGACTTGGTCTGGATGAAAATAACTATCTTCCATACCTAACAATAAATTATCATCTGCTAATGTTTTAATTTCTTCATACGCCCAAAATGATGAAGGAATGTCTTGGAAGATGCCAACTTCTTTTTCATAAGAAAGCATTCGCTTTGCACCTAAATATCGTGGGCCCCAGTAATATGGATCTTCTAATGAAGAAACTGAAATACCGTTTGTGGAATCAGCGTGAATAAATTTGCTGTTTCCTATGTATATACCAGAATGAGAAGCACCAGGCTTATATGTTTCAAAAAAGACCATGTCACCTATACGAAGGTTTTCCTTTGCAACGGCTGTACCAGTGTTATATTGCTCAGCAGTCGTTCGTGGTAATGAAACGTTAACTTGGTTAAACACGTGTCGTACAAATCCAGAGCAATCAAAGCCACTTGCATCTGTGCCACCGAACTTATACGGGACACCGATATATTTCTTTGCTGCTGGCATGAGTACATCGTAGTTTTGCTTATCTGCTGCAAAAGAAGTTAAAGAATTTGCAAAAAATACGAAAATAAATGTAACTATTACGAAAAAGGAACGTCTAATAATATAAATCACCTCATTAATGGTAAATTCTTGTCCGATTGATAAATTTCTACACTAAATTCAGATTATCATATATATCTACTGATTTACTTTACAGTTTTGTAACAAAATAAGAGAATATGTCCGGCAATTGTTACATATAGTAAGAGATCAAGAGAGAAACCATAAATTACTAGTATACGTGAATTGGAGGAAATCATACTATAAACTGTCATTCTCTATACAATAGAATAAAACTCCTTTTTTAAGCTTTCTTCCTCTAATAAACTTAAACCAACCTCATACCTTAAGAAATGGTAATAAGTAAAACTTACTAAAGATATATTATAGAACATAGAGAACATTGTAGTAAAAATTGGTAGCAAATTTACATTTTATTTTCAAAAAACGCTAAAAACTGTTGCAAAATGTGACAAGTCTTGTAAAATAGTAGTTGGGAGATTGTTCTCCTAAACAGGAAAAAAATGTTGGCAGGAATTCGTTGACATTTGTTCCTGAAATAATTATACTAGTAGTTGTTTATGATTAAGTTTAAGAGGATTACATATTAATAGCTTACTATTGTACATATTCTCTTGGATTTAATTACTATTAATTTGAACTTTAAGTAGCAAAAGGGAGGAAATTATTCAATGGCTTACCAACCAAAATCTTATCGTAAGTTTTTAGCCGGTTCTGTTTCAGCTGCATTAGTAGCAACTGCAATCGGACCAGTAGCAGCTAGCGCTGCAAATGATTTCTCTGATGTTAGCTCTAGTTATTGGGCTCATGATGAGATTTCTGCATTAGCAAATGAAGGTATTATTAACGGGTTCCCTAACGGAACTTTCGGACCAGACTTAACATTAACTCGCGGTCAAGCTGCGAAATTATTCCAACGTGCTTTAGGCCTTGAAGTACCTGCAGATCTTAACTCTTTCTCTGATTTAGAAGGACATTCAGATCAAGAGCTTTTAGCAGCAGCTGCTGCAGTTAAAGCTGCTGGCATCTTCAAAGGAAGCAACGGTGAGTTCGGAGCTGAGGACGTATTAACTCGTGCTCAAATGGCTTCAGTTATCGTTCGTGCTTTCGGTTTAGAAGCTAACGACGTTGACGTTACATTAACTGACCTTGACACAATTGACGTTTCTCACAGAGATAACGTATCAGTATTATTCCAAAACGGAATTACTACTGGAAGAGATAACGGTACAATCTTTGACGGCGCTGACAGCGTAACTCGCGCTCAATTCGCTACATTCTTATACCGTGCATTAGGATATGATGTTGACCTAAGCGCTTCAGTAAAAGCAATCAACACTACTACTGTTGAAGTAATGTTTGAAGATGGTATTGAAGATATCGATGCTTTAGACTTCGCTATCGAAGGCTTAGAAGTTGAAAACGCAGCAATCAAACAAACTAACAGCAAAGTAGCTGTATTAACTACATCACCTCAAGAAGGTGGAGATGTATACACAGTAACAGTTAACGGCGAAGAAGTAGGAAGCTTCGAAGGTGTATCTGCAGTCGTTCCTACTGACATCGAAGTAGTATCTCACTCTATTCAAGGTATCGTAGGTAAAGAAGTAACTGTTGCAGCTGAAGTAACTGTAGCTGATGGAGAATCAAAAGCTGGTATTCCTGTTACATTCAACATCGCAGCTGATGGTAAATTCAACGATGCTCAAGTAGTGGAAGTATTCACTAACGAAGATGGTATTGCTGAATATTCTTACACTCAATACTCTGGTGGAGAAGACTACGTAACTGCTTACGCAACTGGTAACGCAGACCTTCGTTCTACAAGCGGAATGGTTTACTGGGGTGTAACAGAGCGCTTATCTATTACAGAGGTTAAAGAAGGTAACGCTTTAGATAACGGTGCTAAAAAAGTTTACAAAGTAAAAGCAACTACACCAAGTGGTGGTGCAGAAGCTGGTGAATATGTAAACATTACATTTGCTGAGAATGTAAATGTACATCCAGACGAAGCTGTTCGCTCAGTAACGGTTACTGACGCTTCTGTTGGAAAGAATTCATACCCTTACCAATATGTAGATGGTAAAGTAAATGAAGTACGTGTAAAACTTGATAGTAAAGGTGAAGCTACATTTACTATCACTGGTGACGACGCTGAAGTTACTCCTATCGTATTCTTTGATGGTGATTACGATGCAGACAATGATTGGACTGGAAACGATCGTTTAGATGCTACTGAGCTTCAAGCCGAAGCAGCAACTGTTACATTTGCTCATGAAGATGATGTTGAGTTGACTGTTGAATCTATCGGAACGAAATATGCATCAGAAAAATCTTTAGAAGGTGACGGTGGACGTGACTACAAAGTAACTGTCAAAGATGAAGATGGTGAGATTGTACCTAAAGGCACAAAAGTTTATGTTACTTTAGAAAAATTCGATGGTAACATTTGGATTAATGATGAAAAGTTTGATGAAGATGACAATCCTTATGTTAGACTAGTAACTGATGAAGATGGTGTAGCTGAATTCACATTAACTGGTAACCACGATAAGAGTAATGAAGAAGCTTATGCTGTCCCAACGGTTTATCTAGATAACGGTAAAGATGCATTTGAACTTGATTCAAGTGATTCTCAAGCTGAAGGTGAAATCGTATACTTCGGTGACGCAGTAATTGAAAATGCATCGTTAACAATTGACGGTTTTGATGAAGGTGATGTACTACCAACAGGAACGGAAGTTACTTTCGTATATACAGCATTAGATCAAAACAACAAACCTTATTTTGACGATGATACTGAGGATTTCATTGCTACATTTGATTTACACACAAACTTAAGTGGTTTTACAGTTGATGGACACGATTATACAGTAGGTCGTGAATCTGTTGATAAAGAAGCTGTTAATGGTGTGGCTAAAATTAAAGTAGTTGTAGATAGCCCAACTGATTTAGATGTATATGCATCAGCATCTCAAGTTTCATTACCGGATGATTCTACTTTTGTTGAATTTACTGATGAAAGACCACTTGGTGCTGTTCATACAGGTGTAGTTACAAAAGATGCATTTGATACAGATTACAACACTATTACATTTGATGGATATGATGCAGCACAGTATTCAGTAACTGGACTTTACTTCTTAGATAGCGGTGTTTATTTAGCAATAGATGAAGATGAGTTAATTGAGGTACTTGAAAATATCGATCCTGAAGATGAAATTACTGTAACTGCACGTGATGAAGATGAAGGTGTTTATGACCTTTACATCCAAGGAATTGATGATATCGTACCACCAACTCCAGATCCAGCAGCTGCATTTACTTCAGTAGTAGCTACAGATGACTCTGGTGATGGAGAAGTAGATACAGTTACTGTTACTTTCAATCATGAAGTAAAGGATAGCTCTGTATCAATTACAGACTTTGAAATTGAAAATGCAACTGTAACAAACTATTCAACTGGAGCAACTCCTAATGACGATACTGTAGTGTTAACAATCACTCCAGATGCAGGTTTTGAAACAGCTGCTTTAGGAACACTTACTATCGCTGATGGTGAATCTGTTGAATTTGATAACGGTGACCTTTTAGATGACACTGTAGATGCTGTAAATGTGGCTGATGATGTAAACCCATTATTTGAATCTGTTGCTTTATCAAGTTCAGTAGCTGCTACTTCATCTATTACTGGAGTTGGTAACGGCAATCTTGACCTTGTTCTTACTGATGCAAGTGTGGCTGGTGCATTTGGAAATAGTGTCACTTGGGAAATAACTGACTCAAGTTCAGGTGGTTTAACTGTAGCATTCGCTTCAGGAGTATTGTCAATTGACTTAGGTGGAGATACACCTACTTTCATTGACTTAGCTGCTGCAATTGATGCAACAGGAAGTGTTGATGCAGTTCTTAATGGTCAAACTGGTGACATTGTGAATGCTGCTGCTACTGGAACATTCTCTGGTGGATCAGACGTATTAACGTTAGCATTCTCTGAAAATGTAACTGTTGCAGATAATGGATTATCATTCGAAAATGGATCAGCTATTACTGTAACAGGATCTGTTACTGGTGGTAATGGTACTGATACAGTTCAATACACAATTACTGATGCGGATGCATTAGTTGAAACTGGAACTCCAGTAACTGTAACTGCTACTGATGTTGAAGATGCTGCAGGTAATGACGCTTCTGATACTCTAGATTTACAGTAATAAATACATTATTATTAAGTTTACTTGAAACAAGGAGCCTAAAGGCTCCTTGTTTTTTTATGCTATCTGGTTAATAATCACAAGAATGGATACAGTTTCTCAGTACTACTATTTATTATCAATTATACAAATATGGTTTAAATTTATAATGTTTTGGTAATAAGATGTTTACATAAAGGTGTACAAAACTAGGAATAGTATTTACAAGTACACATGGAAGTTGTATAAGGGATAAAAAGCAAAATCAAGGCTTCAAGTTAGAAATAAATGTCTAAATAGAAACGTTTTGAACTTTGCCTCTGAATAAGAAGGGAAACAATGGCAGAATAAATCGAAACTTAAATCATTTAAAAGAAATTGAACTTATTTTAGAAATATAAGTTTATACTGTAAGCAAAAAGAATGACCTTAAAAAGTGATATTTACAAAAATCATAAGTAATGTTTGATGAGAAAGAATAGAAAGTAATAGAGATAACGAATGATATCTCTTTTAAATTAGTTTATTACTTAACTACATAAGGTTGTCTAATGATTTTTTTTCTAAAATGACCTATTAAATAGTGCAAATACTATATCTCAAAAAATTTTAACACTCATTTTACTCTGATATCTTACTGCTATATCTAGATAATAATTCTGTTATGATCTATATAAGACTAATATTTTTACTATAGTTAGAATCTGAATGCAACTCAAATTCTAAAAACTTAAGTATTAAAATACATAAGTGGAATTTTATTACATAAAAAAAGTATCGGTTTTGAAATAATTTTGTATATCCTTCGTAACTCTATCGTAAAATATTCATGCTACAATCATAAAAATAACGAATATATATGAGGAGTCGAATCATATGAAAAAAAATTTCATTTTGATTTTTGCTATAATTCTTATTTTGTTCTCCATCCTTACAGCATGCTCAGGAAATAATACAAGCGACAAACTAGAGGGGGTAGATAATAGTGTAAAGGACATGCTTTTAAATCATGAAGCATCAAGTGGCGAAGATTTTCTTGCTCTTTTTGACAAAAACTTTGCTACTGTCTCAGCAGAACAAGCAAATGAAGAAGGCACTGTTTGGCGCCTGACTGGGAACTACGAGGGAAAAGATTATCAATTTATATTAAGTGAAGAAGAACTCAAGCTAGAAAAAAGTAAGGATGAACAGGCTGAGGCTTGGAGTCCAGTAACAGAAGAAGACTACGATCTCTTGTTAAATCAATTTACATCAGAATAACTCCATCAAAAGAAGGAAGCACAGAGGGGAAAACTCTCTGTGTTTTTTATGCTGACTAGGTCAATAAACCTAACGATCATGCCTTTTGGCTCATATTACTTCATATACATTGCCATCATAGGAAAACTTTGCTACTCTATTAATAATGGAGTGGATTCTCCAATTCATCCATTAGCCAGTATTAAACAGACAACCTTTAGTCAAATGTATTTTTTATTAGTAAGTTTAATTAATAGATTAGTAATTAGTCTTTTACTTATACCTTATATATAAAACATAGTTACTGTTCGATAGGGGGATTAACTAGATGGTCATGTTTTCATCAGCACCTTTAGATGGTGTCATATCTAATAATGGAATGTATGTAAGCAGTAATGAAAACAGTACAGGGCAAACAGAATGGAAGCAAGTCTTTGATGATGAGGCGCGTAAGATTAACCCGCTGTTTGATGTAAAGGTGCAGCGTAATGATTTAATACTAGACTCTATTCAAAATAACGATTGGTCTAAGTACTATGATTTTCAAGCTAAGCAACATCCAGCTTGGTATGAAACGGTGAATGGACAGGCTACACCAAACAAAGTTTATTATGGGATGCTTATAGAAAATAATATACAAACGATAAAGGAAGCAGAATTAGCTGGAGATAGAGAAAAGGCTGCTAACTTTCAAAAGAATTTAGAAGAAAATATAGAAAAGTTTAATAATGCACCAGGTGTCGTACCATACATCGTTGGCTTAAACAACACTAGCTATATAGCCTCTAAATACGGTGTTGCTGAACCGAGTGATGATTTCTTTGATAGCAAATGGAATTCCCCGCTCGTCGTATCACAAGGTAAGTTTGAACAAAATATGTGGTATGATAATGCGTATATTGCTGAGAACACGGAAATGAAAAATCATCTAGAAACATTGGTTGCAGGAACATTTCCTACAAGCCAAGGTATTACTGAGCCAGCAGAAATAATTGCAGCTAGCGTAACGGAAACAGACTTAGTTAATTCTCAACCTGTTGAAGATGATGTAGAATTATCACCTGTAGATATTATTGAAGATACAACTGAAGAAGTAGTATTACAAAATTTATTACAACAAAAGCTACAATACAAGCCGAGCTTTGATTACGTCAAGGAACTTTACGAGCAAGGAATATAGTAAATCTCTAATAAATTGAATGAGAATATGGAAAGATAGAGGGGTTCTGCCTTCTATCTTTTTTTATTATAAATACTACTTATAAGCAAGGATGTGTACTATGTGCTTTTATTACTAGCAAATAGTCTGAAAGGTCCTTGAAATTCCATTAATATGAATAAATTGTAAAAATAGAACTACAAAAACTCTAAAATATGGTAAATTATATATATACTATATAAGGAGGTAAACGATGAGTAGATTAACTGAAATGATTTTAGGTATTCTTGGTGGATTACTAGGGTTTGGCGGTGCATTTTTAGCTTTGTTCATTGGAACAGTAGACGAAGTAGTTTCTGGATCTAGTGAAATTAGTAGTTTAGGTGTTAGTGCATTTTTGTTTAGTGCGCTTGCAATTATTGGTGCAATTGTCGTAAAATTTAAAGCAAAATTGGGCGGAGGCCTCATGTTAATTAGTGGAATTGCAATTTTAGTTTCTATTAGTTTATTTGGAGTTATTCCAGCTTTATTTCTTATTCCTGCAGGCTTAATGGGTATTTTAAGAAAATCAAAAAGTCCAAATGTAGCTGTATAAGATACATACAATTAACAAACTATTATCAACTTCACAAATGTTAGTTCTTCAATCTTAGAATCTACATAAAACTCTCCTATGTCTAAACAACTTAGACTCCGTTTCTATATCTAATTAGTGTTCTAATTCTTTCATAGTAACTAGTTAATATTATATATTTACAAAGCGAATTTTATAAGCGTAGAAGTATTTGTTTATAGGTCCTCTATTGATGTGTTCGTATTGATTCCAATCTGCAAAAGTTATGGGATTTGGATAATGATACGAAAATATTGATTGATGAGACCTTTTTCTTGTGAAAAATGTCAATTTTAGCGATATTAGTATTCTATGATTTTGAAAGCCGCAAGATGAAAGATTGTATCCAAAGTTTATTAATATATGAAAAACACCCTAGAACAAGGCTAAACCTCACATACTAGGGTGTTGCTCATTACTTACCAGTATTAAGAAATGTCGTCAGTGCTCTTCTGACCTTTCTCATCTTCAATTACTACTTCAATATTATTAATTGTGTTGTTATTTTTATCAGTGATTGGGTTTGTTTGCTCCACAAATTCACCTATAAGCTCCACAGGGTCGTTTCCGTCGAATTTAACAACGAGGTAAACTACTTCGTCAACGACTGAAGCCGACTCGACCTCGTATTTTCCTCCACCAACTTCAAATGATAACCTAGATAGTGTGTCTTCGTCCATATTCTCAGTGAAGGTCATGCTAATGATAGCCTTGTTATTATGACCTTGATAATCATGAACATACACTTCTGCTTTATCATCATCAAATGCTATTTCAGGTGATATGCGATCCTGGACGAGCTCATCATTAATTTCTATCGTTTGTCCGAAACGGTTTGTTGTGTAAGGATCATCAATCGTTGTAATATAGATTTTATCATCATCAATTTTGGCATCATGATCCAACTTATCATAATCTTCTAACATAATCGTTAACACCGTTTCATCATCTTCCATCTCGATGTCGTAATCATCGATATCAAGAATTTCGCTTGCATCAGCATTATGATTTCCATTCTTATCTACATATATTTCAAAGTCATATATGTCAAAGTCATAGAGTGGTTCATCAAATGTCACTTGAATCGTGTCAGTCTTTAGCGCGACAATTTCTTCATTACCAGTAGAAAAGCTCTCTTCAGAATCCAACTCAATTTCGTTGGTTAAGCTTGCTGTCCGTACACCATTATTATTTGCGACCATGGCAACAGATAACGTAACTTTATTGACATAGTTCATATAAATATCGTCAAATATGTCATCTAAAAAGTTTTCATACGCCTCTGATAATATCCCTGTTCTTTTAATTACAATTTCCAGCATTTTGCCACTATCATAAGGGTTTGTGCTTATTTTTACATTGCTCTCATCATCTAAATCATCTAATAGCACAGAATCGTTATTATACGCTAATTCGTATTTGCTTAAATCTTCAATTGAGTATTGTCCTGTTGTAGCCATTCTTTCATTGAAATCAATGACGAAGTATAGCGCATCATCATCTACGAATACATTTGCTGTAAAGTCTTCTGGTGGCACTTCACTGCCAGCTTCAAACGTATATTTGTTTTCATCTAATTCATTTTCAAATAAATCTTCAATATCGTAAGCTTTTAACGTGTATTCAGCTTTCGGTAATTCTCCGTAGCGAGTATCTAACGTAATGATAAACGTTTGATCATCATATGCATCTTCTTCAACTTCAACCCTCTTAATGAATAAATCATTGTCATCATCATCATAAATTGAGAAGTTCTCCGTGTCTAAAGCTGTGTCTGTATTTACTGGTTCAGAGAACGTAACGAGTAACTGGACGTAGCTAGTAGAAGCTTCCTCTTCACTAATCATCTTTACATTCTCGATAATAGGTGATGTTTCATCATCACTTAATGAAATTGACTCAACAATAGAACCATTCGGATTGCCCCATAAGTCATAAATGGCATATGAATCAACGAAGATTTCTGTGTCACCTTCAATTAAATCATTCTGACCAAAGATGACGACAATTTCTCTTTCATTTTTTTGATAGACTGTTTGTGCTTCGTGTGAACGATTCGTATGGTAGAAGCTTTCTTCGAAGTCTCTGTCTTCATCATCAAGCTGGATGTCTTTGTTAAAGACAAGTGTAAATTGGTTAGGCTGAATATTCGTCACTCGCTCTAATGTAGGGTCTGTATTGTCATAATCAACGTCAAACTCAAATGTTGAGCTTTTTACTTGATACTTCCCATAATCAAATAATTGATCAACTAGTGTTAACGTATGATCGCCTTCTTTAATCGTTGAATATAGCTCGATATTGACAGCTTTACCATGATCAGTAACGGTCATCGACTTTATTGAATATTTGTCATCGTCAATTTCAAATGCTGATTTGATGTCTCTGTTAGTAATCTCTTCTCCATGCAATGCATCAAAATCCATTGCTTCAGAGAAGCTCACTTTAATGTTTCGTTTGCTGATGGCAGTCACGTCAACAACTTCAGGTACCGTTGTGTCTAGAAACTCAACTCTTTCTCCATGTTCTTCTCCTGTAATCGTTTCATCAACAGTGACGTAAACGTCTGAGTTATTTTGTTGTACCTCGTCAAGCGTAATAATAATTTTGTCTTTATCAGCTCTAATTTGAGCGATCTCAATGTTATCATCCCGGTCATCAACGATGTCGTAATAACGCATATTTTCCACGATGTCACTATTATATCGATCATGATTTAAATCGATTTCTATTTGGCGTAAATTCGGTGCAGTAATATCTTTAATTGCTAACGGACCATCTTCAATAACAACCGTTGTATAGACCTTTTTATCGACGCCTGACACTGAACCAATTAGTTCGTAGACTCCTGGTTTCGTAAAGTCAAAGTCTTTGTCATTCCAACTAACTGCTGCTTCTTCTGTTTTACCGTCATAGTATGAAACTTGAACAGTGTCTGGTAAGACGACTTCTTCACTAATATCAAACGTCATGTCAGGTACAGCTTCTACAGATTCTATTCTGAACATGGAACGATACATAAATGCTGCAAATTGTCCACGTTTAACGGCTTCTGCAGGAGCGTATCTACCATCATCTTTACCTGTCGTAATGCCATTTTGGAACAGCACTTTAACAGCGTCAACGTATTCTGAACCGACTGTATGTAAATCTGTTAACGTAACATTGACATCAGGAATTGACTTTAAATTAAACGCCTTCACAAGCCACATCGCCATTACATCTCTCGTTAGCGGTGCACCTGCGTTAAATACGTTATCTCCATCCTCTTTTAAGAGGTTAGCACTTTTCATAGCTGCGACATAATCTGCGAATTCAGAGCCTGGCTGAATATCTGTATAGTCTGCAATTAGCTCGTCGACATTATTAGGAATATCGATGTCGAGCGCGCGGGTGAAAAGCTTTGCTGCTTGTCCTCTTGATAACGATTGATATGGCTTAAATGTACCATCAGGATAGCCTGTAATGATTCCTTTTTCGACAAATGTTTGGACTTCTGTGTAAAAGGTTTCTCCTGCTTTTAAATCAGTAAAGTTTGTTTTGGCATGTATAGCAGCTGGAGTCGCTACACTTGCGACAAGGGCAGCAGAAATAGCTGAAGCGAGAAATTTCTTATTATTCAAATGGAAATACCTCCTTATATTTCGTTATAAACTATTAATTACCAATTTAAGAATACTATAAATCTAGCATGAATAAAAGGAATCTCATAGGTTTTTAGACAAAATTCTAGTGCTTTTTAGCCGTTAAAAATGTCGCATGCTGTCACGGTGCTGACTAGTGAATTGAAAAATACACATGGCTGTTCGATGCATTTGTTTTTCTAGTATATAATGTGACTCTTTCATCTGTAGCTGCTGGTCATTCGTAAACGTAATAATCGACTGAATATCAGTTTTTGTGGATGATGTATAAGGTTGGATTTGTTTGATGTAGTGGTGAAAAATCCAGCTGTTTTCAAAGCGTTGTGGGGATTGCGTAGGAAAAGCGAATATATGTTTTTGCGGGTTAACTGGTATTGGAACCTTTTGCCTTGAGCCAGTGAGATGTGTCATAGCGGTACGTCTTCCTTCATAAGTAGCACCTCCGTCTAAGCAGGCTGCTTTGACGAGCTGTAATGGTGTTTTAGCGATAACTATTTGTCGCTGTTGCTCGTAAACAATGGTGTCATAGTCACAATGAGTAGCTGGTAATAGTACCATTGTACTTTGATTGATCTCATAATCTAGCAATACTTTTTCCATAGGAAATGACACTCCTTTATTGAGGATAATAGTAGATAGGGGAAAATGCACGAGTTTAATCATGTGGACAGAGTGGGGAGGACGGGGATGGTTACTTCTTATTTTGCTTTATCGCTTTTAGTTCTTCAGTAACTTGTTCAAAAAGGCTGTCAACACTCATATCTAGACCTTTATGAAGCTTATAAAGGGTAAATGTCGTCGGAATCTTTTCACCACGTTCTATTTTTCCTAGATTTTTATCATCAAGGCCTGTAATTTCCGCTAGATCCTCTAGTGTTAACTTCTTACTAAATCTTCTTAATCTAACATACTTACCAACAGCTTTTCCAAAAATCTCTCGTTCTTCCAAGTGCTTCTCTCCTTTTTTAAAACTATTATCAAATGGAAAAATGAGAGAGTACACTTCCTGTAAGACTCTAAATGTAAATAACTAGGAAAAAGAGAAATGTTTTTTTATCAAGGTTGTTTTTGCATTGCTGGTTGTTACTCGTATGAAGAAAAATGCACGTATAGCGTTCACGACATACATCCATTCTCCTTAAAAACATATAGTACAAATTTGTTAAAAATAGCAAGACTTATAAAAAGCTGTTTTGGCTTTGTTGTTTTCCTAAAAAACCTAACCACAAATCTTTTCTTCTTTAAGACTATGACAGTCATATAAAACACCTCGGGTACTTAAATAAAAGTGAAGAAAGCAATGAAGTTTACAAAATGAGCCTTTATAAATGGATAAAAGGCTCCTCGTTAATATGCATTAAAACGTGGTTTAAAGCGATTTTTAGCGTTTTAATATATGTCTGAGTAAAAAAATAACAAAAAATTGAAAAATATACTTGAAAGTGACGGTATTGTCACTTATAATAAATGACAAGGTTGTCACTTAGTGACGGTGTTGTCACTTTATAATAAATATTAGGGGGATTTTAACAATGGAAGCTACAAAGCAAAACAGTTTGTTAAAAAATAAGCAATACGTATATTTGATTGCGTCACAGCTCGTATCAAGCTTTGGGGACTGGTTAGACGTTCTTGCGTTAATGGCTTTAGTCGGATTGAAGTGGGAGGTATCACCATTACAAATGGCTGGTGTCATGCTCAGTATGGCATTGCCGATGATCTTGTTCGGTCCATTAGCTGGTGTGTTCGCAGATCGTTTTGACCGGAAGAAAATGATGATAATATCAGATATCGTTCGCTGTCTCGTTGTCATTGGTTTCGTCTTTGTTACAAGTCTTTGGCAAGTATATGTTTTATTATTTATTAAAGGGGCTTTTAGTAGTTTATTTGTACCAGCGAAAAACGGTAAGCTGAAGGAAATTGTAGATGATGAACAAATGCAGCAGGCAATGGGGATTAGTGGCATGATTGATAATGGAAGTAAAATTGTTGGACCGATGATCAGTGGTGTTCTTGTGTCAACGGCTGGTATCTACTGGGCATTTTATATTGATGCGGCAACATTTATTGTATCTGCATTATTACTTATCGGTATCAAAAAAAGTACTTACGAGAAGGTTGAAGCTAAGCCTGCTGAACAAAAGGTTGCGTTTTTCAGCCAACTGAAGGAAGGTTTCCAATTTCTAAAAGGTTTTCCAAGTTTGTTATTTGGTCTAATCGTGCTAAGTCTGTCACTATTCGTGCTACAAATTGCAGATTCGCAGCTCGTCATTTTATTTCGCGATATAGATGGTAATA
Organism: Cytobacillus sp. Hm23; assembly: GCF_051842895.1. Classification (NCBI taxonomy): domain Bacteria; kingdom Bacillati; phylum Bacillota; class Bacilli; order Caryophanales; family Bacillaceae; genus Cytobacillus; species Cytobacillus sp. Hm23. The sequence goes on along the minus strand of NZ_JBPXRQ010000009.1, from coordinate 5,514 downwards.
CGATTGATCTACTAGGCTATTGTATGGCTGCGAGTGGAGCGGGAATGTTCATCGTATCAGCGATTCTTACGCGGAAAAAGAAGTCATTACCGATCAATTTTGCGATTGCAATAGGTGCGACTATTCTGGGCTTATGCTTTGCAGTGCTTCCGTTACTCATTCATTTACCAGCATCAATGATTATGGTTATCTTTCCGATCTTATTCTTTATTGCTGGTACATCAGCAGGAATCATTATCATTTCATTTAACGTTGGCGCTCAAAAAGCGACTCCTGTACAATTAAGTGGTAGAGTGTTTGGAACGATTAATAGTATGACGACGTTTGCCGCACTCATCGGTATGGCTATGGGTGGGCTGTTAGCTGAAGCATTTGGTGTAGTTAGTGCAATTCTTCTGTCAGGAAGCCTATTAACAGTTGTAGGAATCGCGACATTTATCATAACAAGATTTTTAGAAAGAGGGGATCGAGTTGCCAAAGGTCACGGACGATTACAAGGAGAGACGACGTCGTGAAATATTGGACGTAGCAGAAAAGGTATTTTGTGAAAAAGGGTTTGGGTCAACGACGATGACTGATATCGTTAATGAGACGGAATTTAGTCGCGGAGGAGTATATAAATATTTTTCTAGCACTGATGAAATGTTCCAAGCCATTATGGACGACAGAGATAAGAGATTTAGCGCATACGTTAATCAACTTGCAAGTGACAATGAAACGATATGGCAAGCTCTGTGCAATTATCTAAATGAGTTCGAAGGCAATTTGAAAAGTCTTAAAAGCGAATTCGGCATGGTTCAATCTGAGTATTTTATTATGAGCTCGAGATACAAGGAAAGAGGCCCATTTTTACAAATAAGAGTGGATAGAAATATGAAAGTGTTAGAAGACTTTTTACAAATAGGTGTCGACGCAGGTGAATTCAAACCAATACAACCTTTACAGGCAATTGTACTCTTTCTTAGCAATATTACAGACGGCTTATACTTAAATACACATATGGTTGGCTATGAAAGAGCACATATCGTTGAGCAATTTGAAGGCTTGAAAATGTATCTTACACAAGCGTTAGGAGTTACGAAGAACTAGTTTGGGTACTGGGAAGTGTTATTGTCACTAACCGAGGAGATCGAATATAAGTAAAATATTTCGGGAATTCATGAAGAAAATGATATAAATGGTGAAGCTAAGAGCAATGTGAATAGGCATATGCTCTTTTTCGCGTGTTCTACTGAATGATGGTTAAATAAAGGTATGCGGGTAATTGTTAATATGCATATACTGGTAAAAACTGTTTATATATATGTGGAACTTTTCTATATTCTTGACGTCTAATCATTGTAGGTAGGGAGTGAATGATGTGCGGAAATTACTTGTTTCTGGAATATTGATGTTATTATTATTCGGTTGCAACAACATAGAGGATGGCATGAACGTGATAGCAAGTGAAAAGGTTTTACCAACAAATTTTCAAGAAATTGCTTTTGAAAGACAAGAAACGCCTTACAGTGATTATTTAGTGAGCAAAGTCGTTAATGAATCAGACTTTGAAGAAGCATGGGATTTATTTAATTTTGAAGATGATATGCCACTTGTAGACTTTAACGAGAAGGCGGTTTTTTTCATTGGACTTCATGAGTCTGGTTCTTGTCCATACAACATAAAAAGAATGAAGCAAAGCTCTAATAACAAATCGATCACAGTTTCTTTATCTTCAATGAAGGGGCCTTGTACGAGTGATGCAACTCCGAGAACATTTGTTATTGAAATTGATAAAGAAATCGCAAAAGAATTAGAGAGTGTTATTATTGTTGAAGGTAGAGTAGAAACAAACGTACCATTAACAAAAAACTTATAAAAAAAAAGATTTATGACCGTAAAGTAGCGTAGTGCTTTTTCACTGGCCATAAGTCTATTATCACACATCCATTATGTTGAAATAATAGTATGTGGAAATTCAAGCAATGCGTTCACATCATTTTGCTACAATCAAAAGGATGCTACATAAATAGATTTAATTTATCATGAAACGACAAAAAACTTCAATAAGGTCGTTCATTGACGAGAGCAGTGCTATTATGGCGATTGCTCTCTTTTTGTTTGCTTTGAGAAACTACTTTTACACTTTGGTGCGTTAACACAATAATGTTGTGAATGAGAGAAATAATGAATTTATATACAAAGATAGAATGGGTTAATCACCTTGTTTTGAAGGATCAAAACGTTTGTCCAGTATATCTATTATTGATCTAGTATCAAACTATTTGACTATAAAAATAACACGGAAAAATGTATATTCATGTCTTTATAGGAGGAATTATTCAATTATGGCAAAATGTATTGAACTAATATTTTGAATTTTGTAAAGTTTACATGTGGGCTAATTTTGTAGAAAGTTTTACAACTTTTTATGGTTCCAGATACGCTTGCAACTTTTATTCATATTTTTCACATTTGATTACTTTGTAAAATCCTTTGAAGGGGCTCACTAAAAAAAGAGAAAAGAGGAGAAAAATGAAAAAGAACAGAAAAATTGTTTCATCAGCACTAGCAACAGGATTAGCACTAAGTACGTTACTCGTTCCAGCAACAGGCACTGCATCAGTAGAGGTAAAATCAGAAAAAGTGTCTAAAGAACAGAAGGAGAAGACAAAGCAGCAACAGAAGCTAGATAAGCTACGTGAAAAAACAACAAAACAAAACGGGAAATTTAAAGTGTCATGGGATGAAAAGAAAGGCATTCCACGCCACGTATCTGGTAAACTATCAGATAAAAATGCCGATATTTCAAGTTTCCTCGAAGAGAATAAGGATGTATTTAATGTCGAGGCTGGGGAGTTTAATATTAACGATGTAGCAACAGATGATATTGGGATGACTCATTATCGTACACAGCTAACTGTTGACGGTATTCCTGTATATGGGGCAGAGCTTCTCGTTCATACTGATGCTAACGGTGTTGTCACAGCTATGAATGGGCAAGTTGAGCCAAAGCTTGAGAATAAAAAATGGAGTAATTCTGTTAAACTTTCACAAGCTGATGCCATTCAGGTAGCTGAAGCAAGCTTAAGCTTCACACCTGATGCAAATACGTATACGACTGAACCAGCTTCCGACCTTTATGTATATAAGCATGAAAACAAATGGATGCCAGTTTATATAGTAGAATTACAGTTCCTTGAGCCATATATTGGACGTGAATTTTTCTTCATTGATGCGAAGAAAGGTGATGTGTTGAGGTCGTTTAACCAAATACAACATGCAGAAACGACTGGCACAGGAACAGGTGTATTAGGTGATACGAAAACAATTAATACGTTTGAACAGAATGGAACATATTATCTATCTGATCGCACGAAGGCAAGTGGCAGAATTGAAACGTATGATGCTGGGGATCAATGGGCGACTGGTACACTTGTATCAGATAGTGATAACAATTTCAACTCCTCTCGTCAAAAAGCAGCAGTAGATGCACATTTTTATGCTGGCGTTGTCTATGATTACTTTAAGAATGAGCATAACCGTAACAGCTACGACGATCAAGGTAGTGATGTTATTTCAAGTGTTCACGTTCGTGACCCAGATGCATTAAATCGACCGTGGAATAATGCGGCATGGGTTGGTACTCAAATGGTGTACGGAGATGGAGATGGCACAACATTTACAGCGCTGTCAGGATCATTAGACGTCGTTGCCCATGAGTTAACACATGCGGTAACTGATTTTTCAGCTGATTTAGTATATGAGTTTGAGCCTGGTGCTTTAAACGAATCATTCTCTGATGTGTTTGGTGTTATTGTCGAGGCTGGTTATGAAGGCTCAGTAGACTGGTTATTAGGTGAGGATGTATATACGCCTAATATAAGTGGCGATGCGTTAAGAAGTATTTCAAATCCTACGCTATACAATCAGCCTGCTCACTATGATGATTTCGTCGTTTTACCAAATACTCCACAAGGCGACTGGGGTGGCGTTCACATCAATAGTGGAATCCCTAACAAAGCCTTCTATAATATAGCGACAACGATAGGACTTGATAAATCAGGAGATATTTATTACCGTGCGTTAACAAGATATTTAACGTCACAATCTCAGTTTATCGATGCGCGTAACGCATTGTTACAATCAGCTGCTGACTTATTCGGTGAGGGTGGTACAGAATATAACGCAGTTGCTGATGGCTTTTCAGCAGTTGGAATCGGCGGCGATATTATTGTAGACCCTGATGACACATTTGAACCAAATGATTCATTAAGTGAGGCTCACAGCATAGTAAGTGGTGACACATACACTTCTTATATTTCTTCAGCAAATGACGAAGATTTCTATACGTTCACAACTGGTGGTGCTGGAGACATCACTGTTGACTTAACGAATGTTCCTAAGGATTACGATTTGTATTTACTAAATGCTAGCGGTTCAACTGTAGCTCAATCTGAAAACGCTAGAACATCAAACGAGAATATTACCTTCTCAGCTTCTGGAGCTGAAACATTCTATGTGAAAGTCATTGGTTACAACGGCGCGAATAGCACAAGCCCGTATTCATTAAGTGCAACATTCCCAGGAGATACGACTTCTCAAGGTGAATGGTTCTATGAAAATATGAGCTACGATACACCACATCCATATTCAAACAATTTCACAGATACATTTACGTATCAAAAAGCGGGTGCTGAACAAGTAGCCATCCACTTCTCAGCATTTGAAACAGAAGCAAGATATGATTTTGTTCATATTACAGACGGAACTGGTGCAACTGTAGCATCATATGACGGTGCGCAAAATGCATTTTGGGTTGTAGTTGATGGTGATGAAATTAATGCAACATTAGATACAGATTTCAGTATTACGGCGTACGGCTATACAATTGATCAAGTTGGTTACTTCAGCGACACACCACTAGTACAAGGATTTGACCAAGAAGCAACAGAAGCATTTTATGATGAAATAGAAGAAGCAGATAAGCCTGATCCAGATGCTTACGTTGCGCCTGTACGTGAGGAAAAAGAAGAAATAAGTGAAGGCGAAGAAAGTGGCGAAGATACTGGTGAAGAGAGCAGTGAAGAAGTAGGAAATGAAAATAGCGAGGAAGAAGAAAGCAGTGAAGAAGTAGGCAACGAAGATGAAGAGGGAACAGAGGAAGAAGAGGAAGAAGAGGAAGAAGGAGCAGATGAAGGCGCAGGAGAAGGAACTGGCGGAGGAAACTAAGGTTAATAAAAATAGAGCTAGGTATATACCTTTTCTACTATTGACAACTTGAATAAGTTGGCGGTTGGTAAGCCGTTTACTCAAAGAGGCTGGGACATAACTAGCCTCAAAAAGTGAAAAAGGTGAATTTGAGCGAGCTCAGATTCACCTTTTTCTATTTAGAGTGGTAGTGCCTCTATTATCTTATTTGTTGGCAGTGAGTTTTCTTAGATTCACTGCCATTAACGCGAGGCCAATTTCGTTTTCTACCTTCGATTTTCCACGTACAGAAAATCGAGAGAAACACAAATTCGCCTTCAAAAA